>CALCHD010000103.1 GCA_937901105.1 uncultured Bacteroidales bacterium
CCTCCAGACTGCCTTCTCAACAGGCTACCTTGCAGGAATCAGTGCCAGTATTTTAGTCATAATCTCATTATTGCGCCTTATAAGGCAATTTTGAACAAAAGTAATTAAAATTGCCTTTTATGCGGTAGAAAATTTTTAACTTTGCCGATTATGGAATTGCAGAATTTAAAGCAGAGGTTTGATATAATAGGCAATGATCCGGCGCTTATGAGGGCTCTGGAGATTGCCGTACAGGTGGCCAACACAGATCTTTCGGTGCTGGTTACCGGTGAGAGCGGTGTGGGCAAGGAGGTGATTCCCCAGATAATACATCAGAACAGTGCCCGCAAGCATGGCACATACATAGCTGTAAACTGCGGAGCCATTCCGGAGGGTACAATAGATTCAGAGCTTTTTGGACACGAGAAAGGCTCTTTTACAGGTGCGTACGAAACCAGAAAAGGATATTTTGAGACAGCAAACGGAGGAACTATTTTCCTTGATGAGGTGGCGGAGCTCCCTATGACCACACAGGTGCGCCTTTTGAGGGTGCTGCAGACAGGTGAGTTCTTAAAGGTGGGATCTTCAAAGGTGCAGAAGACAAATGTGAGGGTAGTTGCTGCAACAAACAAAAACCTCCCTCATGCCATAAAGCATGGAAAGTTCAGGGAGGACCTTTATTACAGGCTGAATACTGTCCCGATAGTTCTTCCTGCATTGAGGGAGAGGGTGGCGGACATCAATATTCTGTTCACAAAGTTTGCAGTTGATTTTGCACAGAAATACAAGATGCCTGCCGTAAAGCTTTCCAAGGCAGCGCAGATGCTTCTTGCACAATACAGGTGGCCGGGCAACGTAAGGCAATTGAAGAGTGTTGCCGAGCAGATGTCGGTGCTGGAGGAGGAGAGGCTCATTGAGCCTGCAACATTGCAGAAATATCTTCCGGTTAACGGCCCTGATTCCTTGCCTGTAGTAGGGGGTGAGCAGTTCAGCGCGGAGATGTTCAGCGAGAGGGAGAAGTTCTATATGGCCATGCTCCAGCAGCTGCAGCATGAGCTTACTGCCCTCAAGATGGATGTGGAGAGGCTTCAGGGAGGCATTGCAGGGAAAAGCATGGAGGAGATGCCGTCACTGCCTGCTGTGCTGCCAATGATACAGCCTTCTGTGGCAGATGTATCACCGGTTGGACATGCTGCAGCAGTTGAGGTGGAACATGAGCACCACGTTGAGGAGTCGGAGGCGATTGATGTGGATGTTGATGCAGAATATGAGGAGGATTTCTCAATACCTAGAGCTACAGACAACCTTATACGCAAAGCACTCAAAAAATATTCCAACAAGAAAGATGCGGCTGAAGCGCTTGAGATTTCAGAGAGGACTCTATACAGGAAAATCAAGGAGCTTGGGCTGGAGGACTAGTTTATATGAAGAGGATAAATTTTATACTTATGGCCGTAATCATGATGATGGCTGCGGCTTGTGGAATATACAAATTCAATGATACATCCATTGCTCCGGATGTGCACACTATATCTGTGTATACAATAGAGAACAGGGCAATGAAGGTAAACCCTTCATTGAGCAACACCCTTACTGTAGCCTTGCAGGACCAGTACCGCAAGCTTACAAAACTGGAGATGGTGGAGGAGAGAGGCGATCTTGAAGTGAGCGGTTTCATTACCTCATACGAGGTAACCCCAACTGCTGTAACCTCACAGGAGGTGGCAGCCCAGAACAGGCTTACCGTTACTGTAAAGATAACTTTCAAGAACAACAAGCATGAGGAGGAGGATTTTGAGAAGTCGTTTGCGGCTTTCCAGGACTATGACTCCAATCTTTCGCTTGATGCCGTTGAGGCACAGCTTGTTGATGAGATAGTGGAGATACTTGTAGAGGATATTTTCAATGCAACTGTAGCTAACTGGTAATCTTTTGGAAAATGGCGCTATAAATATCAACGGGCTGGAGATTCCCCAGCTGCAGGCCCTGGTTTCCAGGTATCCTTGGTTTTCGTATGCCAGGGAGGTGCTGTTGCGCCGGCTTGTTGAGCTGGAGCCGGAGTGCCTTGAGAGCTGCTATAAGGAGAATCTTATCTTTTTCCCAAGAAGAGACCAGGTGCTGCTGGGCTGCCGTGCAGCCATAGCTGCATCAAAGGCTGCGAAGGCGAAAAAGGCTGCAGATGCAATGAAAGATGAACTTGCTGCCGGAGAGGAGAGAGGCGGTCAGGTACAGGAAGAGCTTGAAGCAGATATAATTCTGGGTGGCGATGAAGACGGCTTTGAAATAGATTTTGGCCTGATTGATTCTCTTCAGGCAGGCACAGGTGCCGATTTGGAGCAGGATCTTGTTGTGGAGGATGAGAAAAAAGAGGAGAAAGAGGAAAAGAAGGAGGAGAGCAGGCCTAAATATTTTGTTGTAGGTGGCGACTACTTTACAAGAGAGGACTTTGAGGAGCTGGACCAGTCTGAAAGGGCTCCGGAAATCAAGCTGGGAGCGCCTGCCGACAATCATGAGAGGGAGGTGGCAGCATTGGCTGCAGACGGTGATGTTGATTTTGAGTCGATGGATTTTGTTACTGAAACACTGGCAGCCATTTATGCAGATCAGGGGTATTATGAGAAGGCGATAGATGCTTATGCAAAACTAATTTTGTTATATCCAGAAAAAAGTAGTTACTTTGCATCCCTTGTAAATGAAATAAAATTAAAAAATTAGATAAATTATGTACACAGTTATTGCTATCCTTATTGTTATTGCAAGTGTGATCCTTACTCTTGTAGTATTGGTACAGAACTCTAAAGGTGGCGGATTGGCAGCAAACTTTGCAGCTGGCAACCAGACTTTTGGCGTTAGACAAACTGCAGACTTCCTAGAGAAGGCTACTTGGACCCTTGCAATCATAATTATTGTACTATGTATTGCTGCAACAGCTTTTGTTTCTACAAGAGTTGAGGAGAATGCCTCTACTCTTATTGAGAAAATTGAGAACAATGCACCTGCTGCACAGCCTCAGTTCCCAGTAGAGCCAGCTGCTCCTGCTACAGAGGTTCCTGCTGCAGAGGTTCCTGCAACAGAGCCTGCAAACTAATACAGTGCAGTTATACAGATAATTTAAAGGACTGTCGGGAAAAAGACGGTCCTTTTTTAATTTTTTAGTACTATGTATTGCAAGGTATTGTAAAAATTATATATATTTGCAATGCAAACAACAATATGGACCTGAAAGTGTTATAATTGAATAAAAACTGTTGGCTATGAAAAAAGTAATTAATGCAGGCATCGGAGGTAAAAGCTTTACAATGGATGAAGATGCCTATTCTCTGCTTAAGAAGTACCTTGACGCTTTCCGCAAGGGGGGCAAGATGGGTCCGCAGGGGGCAGAGGTAATGGAGGATTTGGAAGTAAGGATTGCTGAACTTTTTGCAGAGGGGGTGACACCATATAAGGATGTGGTGGATGTCATTCTGGTTGAGAAGGTGATAGCGCAGCTGGGAATGCCTGACGGTGAGCCGTACGTTGATACTCCAAATGACCCTATTTCAGATATTTTCAGCGGCAACAGGCCGTCAAAGAAGTTTTACCGTAATCCCGACAACAAGACTATTGGGGGAGTGTGTTCCGGTATAGCAGCGTATTTGAATATTGATATCCTGCTGGTAAGAATTGTGTTCATAGTAGCGCTCTTTATGGGAAGTGCAGGCTTCTGGATCTACATTATCTTGTGGATTGCAGCTCCGTTGGCACAGACCCCGGCGCAGATGTGCGAGCTGTACGGATTGCCTGTTACAGCGGAAAATATGAATAGGTTTACCAATAATAAATAATGCTATGCAGGACTCTAATGTAGATAATATTAAGTCTCAAATGCGCAAAGGCGTATTGGAGTACTGCATCTTGAGCATGCTCAAGGGGGGAGATGCGTATGCATCACTGATCATATCTTCCCTGAAGGATGCCAGGATGATAGTTGTTGAGGGTACGCTGTATCCTCTGCTTACCAGGCTTAAGAATCAGGGACTGCTCAACTACCGATGGGAGGAGAGCACACAAGGTCCGCCACGCAAATATTATTCACTTACTGCCAAGGGGCATGAAGCGCTGGTAGAAATGGATACAGCGTGGAACGAAACAGTTGCCTGTGTAGAAGCTGTTAAAAGAAGATAAAACGTATTGTGTAATAAAGCAGGGTGCCGGATACTGCAAGTTTGAGTCCGGTGCCAAGAACGAACCCCAAGAAAGCTCCGCCCGCTGCGGCAAGAGAGTTTTTGAGGGGTTTCTTGTTTATGATGAATTCTGCAATGAATGCTCCAATGAACGGGCCTATTATTATACCCACCGGAGGAAAGAAAATCATTCCGGCTATAAGGCCTGCGATGGAACATCTGATGGCAAGCTTTGAACCGCCAGTAATTTTTGTGAAGTATGGTTGTGCCACATAGTCCAGGATGGTTACGGCTGCCACCAGCACTATCCAGATTACAAGGAACTTGCCGGTTATTTCATAATCCTGGTTGTTGAACAGGTAAAGGAGTAGAATGGATACATAAGACAATGGCGGTCCCGGGATAGCTGGAAGAAGGCATCCCACAATTCCTGCAAGTGCTGCAATAATGGCCAGTATGTCTATGATTATTGCCATAAAGTAACTATACGTTTCGTTTTCCCACGTATTGCACAAGCTGCAAGAGCCTCTCCTTTGCATTGCTCTGTGGCAGAATTGACAGGGCCTCTGATGCAGTTGATACATGGCGCTCCAGTATCTCCTGGGCTTTTTCAATGCCGTTGTGCTTTTGCACGAACTCATTTACGGTTGAGATGATCTGCTTTTCGGCATCGGTAATTGCGCACCCTTTCTCAATGGTACTTTCAATGCCGTCAATCAGCCCTCTTATTTTGGCGCCCTCCTCTGGTGCAGCCTCCATTGCGCATAGCAAAGGCAAGGTGATTTTTCTCTCCTTGATATCTGCGCCGGCAAGCTTGCCGGTGTCCATTTTAGGGGAGTAGTCAAAGATGTCATCCCTCATCTGGAACGCAAGTCCCAGGTGATATGCATATTTGGCAACTGCCTCTACATACTCCGCCGGTGCTCCGGCAGAAATTGCGCCACTTTTGGCTGCGGCAACAAAAAGACTGGCAGTCTTGCACTCAATGATTTTGTAGTAGTCCTCTTTTGTAGTGTCAAGCTCTTCCGCCTTTTCCATCTGTATGATTTCACCTACAGACAAATCGTGCAGTGCCTTGGTAAAATGGCCGAGAATCTCAACAGTGCACTTGTTTATAAGTACATACATTCCTTTGGCCAGCCAGTAGTCACCTGTAAGGACTGATGCTGCCGGACTGAATACCGCCTTTACAGTAGGTACACCTCTGCGCAGGTCTCCATTGTCAGCCACATCATCATGTAAAAGTGTGGCTGTATGTATTATTTCACATACAGCGGCACACTCATAACTCATTTGTGAAACCTCACCGCAAGCTTGAGCCGAGAGCAGGCACAGCATAGGCCGCATCTGTTTCCCGGCCGTATCTATAATGTACCCGTTCAATTTTGTGAGCAGCTTGTTGTCATGGGCAAGGGCTCCTTTAAGGGCCTGCACATACGAACTCCAATGCTCTCCCAGTTCAAGTTTTACAGTGTCAAGTCTCATTTGTCAAATTCTAGAAAAACATAGCCAATGAAAGCTGGAAGCCTTTATTCTTGCCTCCAGTAAGAGTGCTTACTCCATTCCACTGGTAATCTGCCATATTGCCAAGGTCCCAGCAGTATCTGCCGCTCACCTGCAGTTTCCACAGATCCAGACCTGCACCAAGGCCAATACCGTAGTTGAAGTCATCTGTCTTTATCTTAAGGTCCTTTACGCTAACATTGTCATTAATGCAGTAGCCGATATAAGGCACAACCTGAATGTAAGGCCTTAAAAGGACAAGGTCAAGACCCCATTGCAGAGATACAGGAAGCTGAAGGTAATCTACAGTCACGTCACTCTTTAAAGGCTGGGTCAATGCAGATGCAAGTTCAACAGTTCCTTTTGTCTGGGAATAGATCAGCTCCGGCTGTACTGCTATACCTACCAGCGGAATCTGGAACTTGTAAAGTACGCCAACGTGGAATCCGGTTTTATTTTCAACGGCAGACTTGAATGAGTTCTGTACATCAGACTGCTTCAAATTTGCAGTAACATCACCAAATGTGTTGAAATTCAGACCGGCTTTTACTCCAAACTGGGCAAAACCCTGCAACGATACCAAAAGGCAAGCCACCAATACCAAAAGGGACTTTTTCATAAAATACGGAATTTAAATGGTTTATATATGAATTTTCTGCTGTTATAGCAAAGCGTTCAATTTCTCTGCAATAGCAGCTTTTGTAGTAGAGCCTACAAGCTTGTCCTTAACCTCACCGCCTTTGAAGAACAATAGGGTAGGGATGTTTCTAACGCCGTACTCTGCTGGAGCGTCAGTAGCGTCATCAACGTTGCATTTTGCTACAACTGCCTTGCCCTCGAACTCTGCAGCAACCTCGTCAATTACTGGTGAAAGAGCTTTGCATGGGCCACACCAAGTTGCCCAAAAGTCAACTACTACAGGTTTCTCGCTATCCAAAACAACCTCTTTGAAGTTTGAATCATTAATCTCTAGTGCCATAATTATAATTTTTAATAGTTATTAGTATCAATAGTTCTGCTAAAATAATCTAAAAAACGGAAACTACCATACTGCAGCCCTATTTTTTTGCCAATTGGAACGCAAGTCCCCCCTCTGCAGTTTCCTTGTAAAGGCTTGGAAGATCCTTTCCTGTGCGTTTCATCACCTCAATCACACTGTCAAAGCTTACCCTGTGATTGCCGTCGGTGAGGAGTGCATACACATTGGCATCCACTGCGCGGGTTGCAGCAAAGGCGTTCCTCTCAATGCAAGGGATCTGTACAAGTCCGCACACAGGGTCGCAGGTTAGTCCCAGGAAGTGCTCCATTCCCATGGCTGCAGCATACTCAATCTGCATAGGGGTGCCTCCGAACAGCTGTGTTGAGGCTCCGGCCGCCATGCAGCATGCAGAACCTATCTCTCCCTGGCATCCCACCTCTGCTCCCGATATTGATGCATTTGTCTTTATGATTGTTCCAATGAGGCCCGCTGTGGCGAGGGCCTTGAGGAGTTTCTTCTCGGAGAACCCGTAGCACTTTTGGCTCAAATAGAATACCGCAGGCACCACACCGCATGAGCCGCAGGTAGGGGCGGTTACAATTGTTCCTCCCGACGCATTCTCCTCGGCTACCGCCAGAGCATACGCAAAGGTGAGGGCCCTGCGCTGCATCGACCCCTGGTGCCCGAGCGCCTTAATGTGGAATGAAGATGCCTTTCTGGCAAGGTTGAGTCCGCCTGGGAGGACACCTTCTTCGTCGAGACCCTTCTCAACGGCATTCTTCATCACCTTCCATACCTCATACAGGTAGTCGTAGATATACTTGTCTTCATGCTGCTCCACATACTCCCAGAAGGTGGTGCCGTGCTCTTTGCACCAGTTCAGGATATCCTCCATCTTGCTGTGGGTGTATATGCTCTCCTTATCCGGACGGGTGCCGTCATCACTGATGTCGCCCCCTCCAATGCTGAAGGTGGTCCAGTGGTCTATCTTGGTTCCGTCGGGAGAAAAAGCCTCAAACAGCATGCCGTTGGGGTGTTGGGGGAGGAAGATGTTTCCCCTCCAGTGTATCTTGCACCTCTCCTTGCCAAGTGCGTCTTCAATTGCCACGTCGGTAAGGTGACCTTTGCCGGTTGCCGCTAGGCTTCCGTAAAGGGTAACCTCAAAACGGGCATCTTCCGGATTCCTCTCCTTGAATATCATTGCAGCCTTCCTGGGACCCATTGTGTGGGAGCTGGAAGGTCCTTTGCCTATCTTGAATATCTCTTTTATGCTTTCCATTCGGGTTTCATTTAAAGGGCAACAAAGATAATGTAACTTTTGTTTTGCAAAATGTTTATATTTGTAAAAATATAAAAGATAACCAGTCATGTATACAGATTTTCAGTCATATTTGCAGACCACCCTCAAGGAGATTGAGGAGGCTGGCCTATACAAGAATGAGAGAGTGATTGTTTCACCGCAGAGAGCTGCCATTAAGGTTAATACCGGCAAGGATGTGCTTAACTTCTGTGCCAACAACTACCTTGGCCTTTCAGACAACCAGGAACTTATTGATGCAGCAAAGAAAGCGTTGGATGAGAGGGGATTCGGTATGTCAAGCGTACGCTTTATCTGCGGTACCCAGGATCTTCACAAGGAGCTTGAGCAGAAGATTGCAGAGTTCTTTGGTACAGAGGATACTATCCTTTATGCAGCTTGCTTTGATGCAAACGGCGGTGTGTTTGAGCCTTTGTTCACAGAGGAGGATGCAATCATTTCAGATGCCCTTAACCACGCTTCAATCATTGATGGTGTAAGACTTTGCAAGGCTAAACGCTACAGATATTCAAATGCAAACATGGAGGAGCTTGAGGAGTGCCTGCGCCTGACGCGCACCGCCTGCGAAAAGCTGGAGTATGTGGAGATCCCCACATCCGGCTGGCTTGCGATCCCCGATTACGGACGCAGCGAGGTGGTTGACATGAGCGATCCCGCCATGGCAGCCGAGCACCTGCGCTACGCCGGAAATATCCGATTTGAACGGTAACATAACCAAGGCGCGCTGCAGCTATTCCTGCAGCGCGCCTTATCTTTTTTGTAACCGGGAATTGACAGTTTATAAGACTCCTCATATAATAATTATATCTTGTTCTATGTCATGACCGTTTTGCCCCATAAAGACGACAAAAAGAGAGGAATCACCTATGAAACGACTGCTTCTCCTGATCCTCGCCGCAGCGGCGTCCCTTATTCTGCTGTGCAGCTGCAGCAATGCCGGCAACACGCCGGAGACACCTGAGCAATCGATCCCCCCGCAGACGAATAATTCCCAACCGGACACACCGCAGGAGAACCCGGAAGTTCCGGAAACTCCGGAAGTGCCTGAGGAGCCGGACACACCGGAAGAACCGGAGATCGTTCCCTACGGCACTTGCGGTGAAAAGCTGAGCTGGGAGCTGTCCGACGACGGCATCCTTACCATCAGCGGCACCGGAACAATGGAATATACCGCCCAGCCCTGGGCGCACTACGCCCAGTCCATCGCCGCCGTGGTGATCGAGGAAGGCGTGACAAACATCGGCAGTGATGCCTTTGCCGGCTGCACCAATCTTACGAGCATCGTTATTCCCGACAGCGTAACCACCATCGAAAGCGGTGCTTTCTCCGGCTGCTCCGCTCTGACCAGTATCGAGCTCCCCGACAGCGTAAAGAGCATCGGGGATGGTGCGTTTGATGACTGTTCCTCTCTGACTGATGTTTATTGCAGCGGCACGGAAGAGCAGTGGCGCGCGATCACTGTCGGCGCAGGCAACGATTGCCTGCTGAATGCAAAGATCGCTTTTGTGATCGCAGAGGGCGAATGCGGCGAAAACCTTGTCTGGACACTAACAGATGACGGTGTGCTCACCATCAGCGGTACGGGCGAAATGATGTCCTTCGGCTATCCTACGCTGAGCGAGGCCGGCACAGTGGAATTCAACGGTCAACCCTGGTCCGACTATAGAGATTCTATTGTTTCCGTAGCATTCAAGGGCAGCGTTACTGACATCGCAGACAATGCCTTTTGGGGTTGCTCGG
>CALCHD010000104.1 GCA_937901105.1 uncultured Bacteroidales bacterium
AACCTGTGCTATCTTTTCTGCGATGTACGCCAGATAAGAAGAATCATTCCTCTTTCCCCTCATAGGTACCGGCGTAAGGTACGGGCAGTCTGTCTCAAGCACAATCCTCTCAAGTGGAATCTTCTCAATGCTCTTTGCAACCCCGGCATTCTTGTATGTGACAACACCACCTATTCCAACCATGAAGCTGCCGTATCTGCTTATCCTGTCATAGGTCTCCCAGCTTCCGCTGAAAGCATGGAAGACACCTCTTGGAATACATCCTCCAAGTGAATCAAGCACCTGAAACACCTCATCCGTAGCCTCCCGGACATGGATAATTACCGGAAGCCCCTTCCTATATGCCGCCTCCATCTGAACACGGAAGGCCTCCTTCTGCTGCTCAATGAAATCACGGCTCCAATAACCGTCAACTCCAATCTCACCCACGGCAATATACCCTCCCTTATCAAGCTCCCCAAGGGCAAAATCCAGTTCATCTTTCCAATTCTCCCCTACAGAAGTAGGATGGAGACCCATAGCCTGCGGAGTAAACTCCCCATACTTTGCTGCAACAGCCTGCTGCCTGCCAAAAGACTCCGAATCAATGGCAGGGAGGATGCACTTGGCCACGCCTGCCCCTTTTATCTTCCCGACAACCTCATCAAGATCTCCGTCAAATGCCTCATCATACAGATGGGCATGTGTATCTATAAACTGTATCATCTTCTTAAGCAATAGTCTGTATTCCCTTTTGACACAACCTTCCCCTCCAGCTCCAGTTCCAGAAGCAGGGCAGAAACCGTCCCCCACTCCAGTCCGGAAGCCATACATATCTTCTCCACGTCCAAAGTTTTATCAAACTTTAAAGTTAGCAATATTTTTTCCTTATTCTCATCATCAAAGGAAAATAATTGCGGCTGCAGCCCAGGTTCAAGTCCGATAGAACCGCTCCACCCCAACGCTGCAGGGACAGTGAGAGCTGAACTGTATATTGCTGCAACATTTTTAGCTATCAGATAATTGCAGCCAAAAGAGTTGGGGTCGGAAATTCTCCCTGGAACAGCAAATATCTCCTTCCCGTATCCGGCAGCGTATTCTGCTGTAATCATGGATCCCCCCTTAACCCTGCTCTCAACCACAACCAGAGCCTGCGACATCGCAGCAATTATCCTGTTGCGCTTCACAAAATTGAGCTTTTGGGGAGCTGTACCACGCGGGAACTCCGTAAGGAGGCCTCCTCCCCCCCTCACCATCTGCACAGCTATATCCCGATGCCTGGCCGGATATACCATATCAAGTCCATTTGGAAGCACTGCCACTGTAGGGAGTCCGTTCTCCAATGCCGCCTTGTGGGATGCAATATCTATCCCATAGGCCAGTCCGCTTACAATCAGAGGCAGATATTCTGCCAGATGATCCACCACCATACTGCACGCCTCCTTGCCATAGACCGATGCCAGGCGGGTCCCCACCATTGAAATGCTGCGAGGATTATTAAGGTCTGCCCCGCCTTTATAATAAAGCATGAACGGAGCATCCGGCACCTGCATAAGGGGTACAGGATACTCCTTCTCACCGTAGAAAATCAGTTTTATCCCCTTATCAACGCACCACTTCACCTCCTCTTCAGCCCATCTGACGTTGTGGGGAAGAAAGGCATCTTCACATGCTTTGCCCTCAAAAATATTTTCTGCACTACCATACTGCTCCATCAGCCTGTTTGCCTCCTGCGGCCTGTACAGGAGCTCCCTGGCCAAGGCACACCTCAAAACAATCTCTTCTGTCATAGTTTTTTAGCCTAAAGCTACCGTAACAGCGCCAGTACATATGCCAGAAAAAGAAAAATCCACCTTACACAGGTGGATTTTTTATATTTTTGGCAAGTTCCAATCAGATGATAAGCATTGCATCTCCATAGGTGCCAAACTGATAACCCTCTGCAAGAGCAACCTTATATGCATTCATCACGTTGTCATAACCTCCAAAAGCAGCCACAGACATAAGCATTGTAGAGAGCGGCATATGGAAATTGGTAACAAGGGCATCCGCCACCGAGAACTGGTAAGGAGGGAAAATGAACTTGTTGGTCCATCCTATATAAGGCTTAACCTCACCTTTGGTGGTTACTGGAGTTTC
>CALCHD010000105.1 GCA_937901105.1 uncultured Bacteroidales bacterium
AGATCCTGTCGAGCGAGCCCATTGACTTCTCCGCCCCCTCCATCCCCTACTACGAAAATCTGGCCGCCCGCCTGGGCTTTGCCAAGGTGGTTGTTCCTGAACTTCCACAGGGGAAGCTTACAGCTACAGTAAAGGATAAGGCCGGATATTCTGCAAAAGTGCAGCTTCAGGATCCTGTTGCAGACGGAGCTGTGGTATATGGCTTTATTGAGGCGGACAAGATCCGTTTTGTGGCAGAGGCTACTCCAAACGTGCTTTCAGCAGGTCTTGCAGTGATTTTCAGCAACGGTTCGGAGGTCTACTATACAAAATCCCTTGTAAAGGAGGTGGAGAATATGGTAATGCCTGTAGGGCAGCTTACTGAAGGAATACATACAGTTACTGTAGCTGATGCTGCGGGCAATGTATATGCACAGAGACCTTTTGCAGTTCTTCCGGCAGAGGCGGAGAAGCTTGTGGTGGCTTCGGGCAAGGAGGCTTATGGCAAGAGGGAGAAGGTTAACCTTACAGTTTCTGTTCCAAAAGAGCTGCTTAAAAGCGAGGAAAGCTTTTCGGTTACAGTAACCGATATGGGCTCTGTTGATAATGAGGAGAAGACAAACATAAAGTCATACATGCTTCTGAAGAGCGAGCTTAAAGGGTATATAGAAAATATAGAGGACTATTTCAACCCGCAGATCCCTTACAGCCGCAGAATGGCAATGGGCGACATGCTTATGCAGACTCAAGGCTGGAGATATTATGATATGTCAAAGATTCTTCAGAGCAAAAATGAGACTCCTGCATTTGGAAGGGAGTACGCACAGACAATTGCCGGCAAGGTTATAGGTTTGATGGGAAATGCTGCAAAGAAGTCTACCGTCTCTTTCCTGGCCCCTACTATAAACTTTTCTGCAATAGGCGAGATAAATACCGGGCATTTTGTGCTGGAGGATGTGGATTTTCCTGAAAACACCCGTTTCATTGTAAGTGCAAACAACAGGAACGGAAAGGGAACCATGCATGCTCCTATCCTGCAGGATGACTGGTTTGCCCCAATGTATAAGTATCCTGTGAAAGGAGAGAAGATTGTATATTCTCCGGAGTACGGACGCCTGGTGGAGGACATTTATTACAGCAAGGATGACGGTATGCACCAGATGGCATTCCAGCTGGATCCTGTAGTGGTAACTTCAACCCTCATCACTCCTAGGAACTCCCCTTCACCATATCCCAATATCCCTATAAGAAAGGAAAGCTACAGGAATGAGACTGCACTCAAGCCATATGCAAAAGGGGGATATGATGTAGCCTCATATGTTGCAGCAGCTTTCCCTGGAGTGCGCCGAAGCCCTAGAGGAGATAATCTTATGGGGAGGGTTCACAGTGATCACTGGATGCCTGTACATGTATATTTGAACAGGGTGTTTATTCCCGGATATGAGGTGATGAACTCCAATTTGTGGCAGATGCCACTTTCAGAGGTTGAGTCAATCATATATGTATGGGGCCTTGCAGCATCACCGTTCCAGCCTCCGTTCGTCTTCAAGCAGATGCAGACCTACCCGTCACCTGTGCTCATGATCCGTACAAAACCGAATGTAAACATGAGGACTCCGGGCAATGTGGTATCTTCATATCCTATTGGATGGCAGAAACCTGTAAAGAAGTATTCTCCAAAATATGAGTCGGCGCAGGAAAGGGATTCCAAAAAAGCAGACAAGAGGATGACTTTGTACTGGAACCCTGCGTTGAAGATGGGCGAAGATGGAAAAGTGCAGGTAAGCTTCTATACCAATGATACCGGTGCTGACATGAGAGTTGAGGTGGAAGGACGTTCAGGTGCAAGACAGTACCACTATACAGAAAAGGTGATTAAGGCAAAGAAATAGCTGTCGGGATGAAAAGAGTGTTAAAACTTATATTGCTGGCAGCGCTTCTATGGGGGTGTGTGGCAGACAACTCTGCTACACAGGTGCTCGATGAGGTGGAATCATACATTGTGCAGAACCCCTATGATGCCCTTATGGTGCTGCAGGATCTCAACCCTTCCCTGCTGGAAGGGAAGAGGGAGCAGGCAAAATACTCCCTTCTCATTTCTATGGCTATGGAGAGCAATGCCCTGTTTCCCGACAATTTCTCGTACTTGCAGCCTGCAGTTGATTTTTACCTGAAAAAGGGAACTCCTGTGGAAAAGCTCCGGACTTTCTATCTCATGGGGAGGATCTATGAGAATACAGGTGATTCCCAGGGAGCTATGGAATCCTATGTGAAAGGATTGGCAGAGGGGGAAGGTGCAAATGATGCGGCAACGGCAGCCAAAATGCATTATGCAAAAGGGAACATGCACCGCACTCTCCGCCAGTGGGAGAAGTGTGTGCTGCACATGAAGGCTGCAGCTGCACTTTTTGAAGAGTGCGGGGATTATACACTGTGTTTTGATTCTTGGACCAATGTGTTCAGCGGATATGTTGCAATGGAGCGCAGAGATGATGCAGCCAAGGTGCTGGAAAACCTTCAGGCAATGGCAGATAATGAGAATCCGAATGAACTCTCTATGCTGTATGAGTGCAAAGTTTCATTTGCCGGCAAGTTTGAAGGAAAAGAGGCTCTTGGAGCGCTTCTGGATGAGTATGTGTCTGTTGTGCCGCAAAGTTATGTAGGATGGCTTACGGTGGCTGAAAAGCGCCTTGAGATGAAGGATCTTACGGGCTGTAGCCAGGCGCTTGACTCCTATTGCCTCTACTCAATGGACAGGAGCATGAAATACCATCATATTGCTTCAAGACTGTATGAGCAGAGTGGAAATGCAGAGGCGGCGGTGGAGCATTACAGGATGTATGTCTCTGCTTCAGACTCTGTAGGGAAGGCACTGCTTCTCAATGATACCAAATTCATAGAGGAGAGGTACGCCCTTATGAGGGAGGCCCGTACAAGGAGAATGACAAATGCCCTTGCAATCGGGTTCATATTCCTTCTTGCCGGAGCAATTGCGGTTGTTGTATACAGATTGAGGATTAGGGTTAAGGAGAACGACAGCTACAGGCAGCAGTGCCAGATGCTGCTTCAGGAGAAGGCTTCGCTGGCGCAGACCCTGGAGAAGCAGAGCGAGCTGGACGGACAGATGAGGGGTATTGTAAGGAAGAGGCTTGCGCTTCTGAACTCATTCCTGGCTGCCAACATTACTGAAAACTGGAAGGCTGACAAGAATGCGCAGCAGCAGATGGAAGAGCTCCTTTCAAACAGGGAAGAGTTCATAGCCTCTACAATCTCTGCATTCCAGGCAAGCCACCCGGCATTTGTGGAGTATCTGAAAAAGTGTGGCCTTACGGATATGGAATTGGGCTATTGCTGCCTTTATGCCATTGGCCTCAACGGCAAGGAGGTGGGTGCCTTCACCAAGATGAGCCGCCACTACATAGTGAACAGCGAAATAAGGAAAAAGCTGGGACTTGCCGAGCAAAAGACCAATTTGGACAAGTATATTCAGCAGCTTCTTGATTCTGACTCATATTCTGGTTAACTTTGCCTATTGCAAAAATTTAACAAGTATGAAAAGAATCCTTTTGGCCATTGCGTTTGTGGCCCTTACACTTGGGGCAAATGCCCAGATCAACGATATTCCGCGTTCAACTCCAGAGGAGCAGGGTGTCCCTTCAAAAGCCCTTATAGAGCTTTTTGACGCAATGCACAACATGGAGCAGACAGATATCCACAGCATGATAGTGATGCGTCACGGCAAAGTGGTGGGAGAGTTCTATCCTGCACCGTTCGCACCGCAGTACCAGCATACCCAGTACTCCAGTTCCAAGACCCTTGTGAGCCTTGCAGCAGGAATAGCAATTGATGAGAACAGGCTCCGCCTTACAGACAGGGTAGCAACATTCTTCCCTGAATATCTTCCCGACAGCATCTGCACCAACCTTGCAGATATGACCGTGCGCGATCTTCTTACCATGCAGAGCGGCATCAAACCGGATTGGGGAATGAGGGCAAAGACCACAGAGTGGATAAAGACCTTCCTTGGCAAACCGGTTCCCAACAAACCTGGCGAGGTGTTCGCATACGATTCAATGGTAACATATATGATCTCTGCAATTGTGCAGAAAGTTACCGGCAAGACTGTGCTTGAGTACCTTAAAGAGAAGATGTTCAACTATATGGGCGTTACAGTTGTAAACTGGGAGGAGAGCCCCGAGGGAATCAATACCGGTGGCTGGGGTCTTCACATCCAGAGCGAGTCATTGGCTAAAGTGGGCCAGATGTGGCTTGATGGCGGCGTTTGGAACGGCAAACAGATAGTTTCAAAAGAGTGGATTGAGCAGATGAGCGCAAAACAGGCAAACGGCGGCGATTACGGTTACGGCTACCAGGTTTGGATGTGCAAATATCCAAGCGCAGTAAGGGCAGACGGTGCCCTTGGCCAGTATGTGATTGTAGTGCCTGAGAAAGACGTTGTGATTGTCCTTACAGAGGCATCATTCACCAACGGCAAGCCTCAGAGAAACCTTATCTGGGACAACTTCCTTCCACAGCTTGTGGATGAGCCGCTTCCTGCAAGCAAAGATTATCAGACACTCCTTGCAAAACAGGCTGCATACACCCTTGAGATTCCTGCCGGAAAAGAGAAGACTTCTGTAATGAAGAAACTTGCAGGCAAGAAGATCCTGGTTCCAAAGAACAAATACGGCTGGAAAGAGGTGGTGTTTGAGCAGGGTGCAGACAAACAGCTTCTTATGCACCTTACAAAAACTGACGGTACAACCTATACCCAGCCAATGGGCTACAAGAAATGGGCAACCGATACAATAGCAGGCCTTCCGCCATACTCAATCAACCCTATTGACTGGCACCGTGGCCTTGAGGGCCCATTCTACGGCGCAGCATGCTACGGCTGGGAGAAAAATGTACTTAATGCCAACATTCACTACGTAAACTGGGTAACTTCCCTATACACCACCTGGGAGTTTAAAGACAGCGAGATAATCCTTTCAATCTCAAATAACTACGCAAAGAACAAAGTTGAGAAGTTCACATGTAAGGTTGAGTAGCAGAAAAACAAAAAAGGGCAGCTGATCAGCTGCCCTTTATGTTGAGATACAAGGATTCGAACCTTGACAGACAGAACCAAAATCTGTAGTGCTACCATTACACCATATCTCAATTCCAAGTGCAAAGATACTAATATTTCGTCTATTTTACAACAGTAGACTCATGAACAATCACTCTCTGATCAGCAGGGATGCTGTATATCCAGCTGTCACCAAATCGGATTGAAATCAGTTCTTCGCC
Organism: uncultured Bacteroidales bacterium; assembly: GCA_937901105.1. GTDB lineage: Bacteria > Bacteroidota > Bacteroidia > Bacteroidales > UBA932 > Egerieousia. Next base: position 5,272 of record CALCHD010000105.1, read on the forward strand.
CATATTTTCAGGAATTTCCACAATTCCACTTAGTCTCCAACAACCATTGAAAGCTGATGACTCTAAGGATATAAGTTCCTTTGGAAGCACTAGTGTGCCATTGAATAAAGTCCCATTAAAAGCATTTGAGCCAATCACCAAAACACCACTCGGAATATTCAACTCACCTTTAAACTTTGTAGAAGAAAACGCACTAGAAGCTATTTCCTCAAGACCCTTAGGCAGAGTAAGGGTACCCGTAAAGCCACAGCTAGAAAAGGCTAGACTCGATATTACCTTAATTCTATCAGGAATCACGAGAGAACCTGTAAGCCCTGAACATTGCCTAAAAGCTTCGTTGTCTATACTTTCAAGATTCTTTGGCAACGAAAGATTTCCTTTAATAGCAGATTGCTTAAAGGCCATTTTACCAATATTCTTCACGGATTCAGGAAAAGAAACTTCAGTCATCAGGCTCGTACATGATCTAAAAGCGTATTCACCTATTTCTTCAAGGGTAGAAGGAAATGAGATACTTGTAATCTTAGTGCTATTAAATCCAGAAACATACTTCAATCCTTCAGGAAGAAGCAATGTTCCTGCAAGCGCAGTATTCTCAAAAGCGGCACTTTCTATCCTCTCCAATTTATCAGGCAATACGCATTTAATCAACGTTTTCTTAGTCACAAAGGCATTGGCAGGAATAGCATAAACCCCATCAACCACACTCTCCACCTCCTTAAGATTAACCCTCTGAAGAGCAGTCATTTTATCACGCATGAAGTAATAATCCTCAGTTGTAATCTTTCCTGTCAACTTAAGATTCTTAATCTTAGTAGGATCCATCTCAAGACGCTCAACAATTGTCTTTTCAAGACCTCCAGGCACAGCATTGTTCACCACCACATACTCCCTCGCATCATCACCATGCGAAACATTGTCAGCCTCCCAAGCAGTGATACTCACGCCTGTGAGTTCAACCTCATATTCTCCGGTATTTGCTACCTTCTTGATGCTGAGATCGTAAGTTGTGATCTTGCCAGGAAGGTATTCTGTGTCAGTATCTCTAACATAGTGGCGAGGCTTGCCGTCCACTGTGATTGTGAGAAGGGTTGTGCCTGCTGCAACTGTCTGAGGAACTACGATTGCTCTGAACTCGTCGTAGTCCGCAAGAGGGATGATTCCTGTCAGCGGAGCCTCTCCCACTGGAGTCGCTACACCTGTCGAAAGGTCGATTGTGGACTTGCGGATGGTGTTGGTCACGAGAACCTCCTTCTTGACAGCAGCGAACTCAGCAGCATCAGCCCAGCCTTCTCCCTGTGAAAAACGGATTCTGGCAGATGACATCTGGTGATGGAAAGAGAGGAT
>CALCHD010000106.1 GCA_937901105.1 uncultured Bacteroidales bacterium
GAAGCCGCCGCCGTAGCCGATCCGGTGGCCCTGGGGGTCAAAGGCCAGGCCGGGCATCAGCACCAGGGCGGTCTTGTCATCGGCAACAGGCTCGTCGGCGATGGGCTCCGGGATGCCGGCATAGCCCTTTTCCACCTGGGAAAGATCTTCCATCCAGATAAAGCGCATTTCATCATCGTAGCATTTGGGAACCGCCACCCGCTTGCCCTCCCGGAGAGCCTGGGTCAGCAGCGGCACCGTGCGCACTTCCTGATTATAGGGCAGATACCCGTAGATACTCCGGGCATTCCGGTATTCCTCCGACTGAAGAAACAGCCGGGTCAGCGCCTCGCTCTTTTCCCGAATCTGCTCCTCGGTCATGGCCCGCTTCTGGGCCCGGATAGCTTTTCTCAGTTCCGTCTTATTCATCGTTCATCACCTTTTTCCGATCTTCCCGGCTGGGGGTAAAAAGCCGGAACCAGAGCATGATAGCGATCTCGCCGGGGATACCCAGCAGGAAGATCCGCCACATATTGAATTTCAGGAACACCATCAGCAGGAGCGGCTGCTATAGCAGGGGCAGCACTGTTCTTGGAGCTGACATCAATTGTGCGGCTTACTGAAAGTATAATTCCAAACGCACAGCTCAAGATTACTAGTGAAGTTCCTCCAAGGCTCAACAGCGGGAGGGTATGTCCTGTCACCGGCAGGTATCCTACATTTACCAGGATGTGCAGTGTAGCCTGTACTGTTATCAGCATTCCCAGTCCGGCAACAGTGAGCGCCGTAAACACTTTCTTGCAGTTCTTCACCAGTATGATGCACCGGAACAGGAACCACAGGTAAAGCATTACAACCCCAATTCCACCGGCAAGGCCGTACTCTTCAATTATGATTGTAAAGATGTAGTCTGAATACGGATGCGGAAGGAAGTACCGCTGGGTGCTCTTGCCCGGACCTTTGCCAAGGATGCCTACAGATGATATTGCAACTTTTGCCATATCTGCCTGGTATGTCTTGTCTGCCTCCTTCTGCTTCTGCTCTGCTGTCATGCTCTCTTCAATCTCTACCCCCTTGGTGAACTTTGTAAGTCGGCTCATTGCAGTGTCAAGTCTGGAGAACAGGGTAAGTCCGCACAAGTGCAGGATTACAATCACCACAAGCATGCCGGCTGCTATTCCTCCGGCCTTGAATATATAGTTCCATTTTACACCGGCAATGATTAGCATCATTACACTGATCATTCCAACAAATAAGGCCGCAGATACACTTCCTATGAGGATAAGCACGCAGGTTATGCCAACAGGTATTATGATCCTTATCATAAATTCCTTGAAAGTGTCCAGCCTTGACACCTCAAGTGCCCTGGCAAGATAGAGCACTATGGCTATCTTGGCCATCTCTGTAGGCTGGAATGTGGTGAATCCCAGGTCTATCCATCGCTTGGCACCGTTGATCTCAATTCCTATGATAGGGGTAAGGGCCAGCAGTACAATGCTGACAAGGAGTGCGAAGTTGGCCAGACCCCTGTACCATCCCAATGGAACTTTATAGCACATGTAGAGAGCAACCAGACCCATAAGTACAAACTGGATCTGCTTTACAAGGAACGCAAAGTTTGTAGTCTTCTCCTTGTATGCCAGCGAACTGCTTGATGAGTAGATCAAGGCAATGGAAATGAGGGACAGAAGGAATACCACTGTCCAGATCACCTTGTCACCGCTGAGCCTGCTGAACATTGACTCGCCTTTATTTCCTGTTGCGTTCTCCATATCCTGTTATAGTTCTCTAACTGCTTCTTTAAATTGTTTTCCTCTGTCTTCGTAGCTCTTGAAAAGGTCAAAGCTTGCGCAGCATGGAGACAGCAGCACTGTCTCTCCAGGCAATGCGTACTCGTATGCTTTTGCAACTGCATCTTTTGCGCTCTGTACATCAACTATTACATCAACCTTGTCTGCAAAATTCTCATGCAGCTTTTCGTTGTGCAGTCCCATGCAGATAAGGACCCTTACCTTATCCTTTACAAGGTCATATAGCGGAGAGTAGTCGTTCCCTTTGTCCTTGCCGCCTGCAATCCATATAACCGGGGTGGTCATGCTGTCAAGGGCGTACCATGCAGAGTCTACATTGGTGGCCTTTGAATCGTTGATGTAAAGGACATCCCTTATCTTGAGTACCTTTTCCATTCTGTGTTCAACGCCGGAGAAGGTCATGAGGCTCTCCCGTATTACTTTCTTGTCAATCTTTATGGCCTTTGCCGCAATTGCTGCAGCCATAGAGTTGTATATGTTGTGCTTGCCCTGCAGTGCAAGCTCTTTCAAGTACATGAAGTCTGTGTCACCATTAAGGGTTACCATCATCTGCCCGTCCCTGATGCATGCACCTTCTGAAACCTCGCTCTTCTGTGAGAATGGGAGCATCTTGGCTCTTGTCACTATTTTCTGCAGCTCACCAATTGTAACAGGGTCGTCCTGGCAGAAGATGAAGCAGTCCTCTTCCTTCATATTCCTGGTAATGCGGAACTTTGAATTCACGTAGTTCTGCATTTTAAAGTCATAGCGGTCGAGGTGGTCGGGAGTTATGTTCATTATTATGGCAATATCTGCCTTGAATGTGTACATTCCGTCCAGCTGGAAACTGCTCAACTCCAATACGTAGTAGTCGTAGCTGCAGGTTGCAACCTGGTAGGCGTAGCTCTGGCCTATGTTTCCGGCAAGCCCTACATTAAGGCCTGCGTTCTTGAGCATATAGTAGATCAGCGATGTGGTTGTTGTCTTTCCGTTGCTTCCGGTAATGCAGATCTTCTTTGCTGAATCATATCTTCCTGCAAATTCAATTTCCGAGATGATGCTTATCCCTTTCTCCTTGGCTGCTACAAGAAGAGGAACATTGTCGGGAATACCCGGACTCTTTATTATCTCGTTGGCATTAAGGATTTTTTCTTGTGTATGCCCGCACTCTTCCCACTCAATCTCCCATTTGGCAAGCAATGCCTTTACCTCCTCTTTAAGCGGACCGTTGTCGCTTAAGAAGACGTCAAATCCTTTTACTTTTGCAAGAACGGCTGAACCCGCGCCGCTCTCTCCGCCACCAAGAACAACAACTCTTTGCATGACTAACGTATTTTTAGTGTTATTATTGTTATTGCACAAAGCAAAATGGTTATAATCCAAAATCTTACTACAATTTTAGCCTCCGGCCATGCCTTTACCGGCTTCTGGATGATCGCAGGCATTCCCTCTTTCTGGAAGTGGTGGTGAAGGGGGCTCATCTTAAAGATTCTGCGTCCCTCGCCATATTTCTTCTTTGTATACTTGAAGTAGTACCTCTGCATAATTACAGAGAGGCTCTCTACAAGGAAGATTCCGCACATTACTGGGATAAGGAGCTCCTTTTTTAGGATGATTGCAGCTACGGCAATGATGCCTCCCAAGGCAAGGCTGCCTGTATCACCCATGAATACCTGGGCAGGGTAGGTGTTGTACCATAGGAATCCCACCAGCGCGCCAATGAATGCCGACATGAAGATCACCACCTCGCCGCTGTGGGGGATGTACATGATATCCAGGTAAGATGCATAAATGGTGTTTCCCGACAGATATGCAAGGATTGCAAGTGTGATGCCTATGAAGGCCGACACACCTGTGGCAAGTCCGTCCATTCCGTCGGTAAGGTTTGAGCCGTTGGATACTGCTGTGATGATGAATATGATTACAGCTACATATATTATTCTAGTAAAGATCTCGCCAAACTCCCCTCCGAACGGATTCAGCCATGAGTAGTCAAACTGGTTGCCCTTAAAGAAAGGGATGTTTGTAAGGGTAACGTCAAGATTGGTCTGCTCGCTCATGCAGAGTGCAATTCCCACTGCAAGTCCAAGAGTTACTTGTCCTATAATCTTGTATTTGCCGCTCAAACCGTCCTTGTTCTTCTTGAACACCTTTATTGAGTCATCAAGGAATCCTATAAGTCCAAGCCATATTGCAGATACAATGAGCAGCTGCACATAGATGTTTGTAAGGTTTCCGAACAGCAGTGCAGGGATGAGTATTGACATGATGATAATGATGCCTCCCATTGTAGGGGTGCCCTTTTTCTGCATCTGTCCCTCAAGGCCAAGGTCCCTGATCTCCTCTCCAATCTGTTTTTTCTGCAGTTTCCTGATGATCCGGGGTCCGGCATACAATGCTACAAGCAGGGCTGTCATAAGTGCAATCAGTGACCTGAATGTGATGTACTGCATCAGTCCTATTCCCGGAAAGTCAATTCCGGAGTTGTTCAAGTATTCAAACAGGTGGTATATCATCTCTTTCTTCTTTTATCAGTTTTTTGCCTCCTTCTGCATGATGAAGGCCTCTTTTATTATCTCTTTGTCATCCAGATGGTGCTTCACTCCACCAATGATCTGGTAGTCTTCATGCCCTTTTCCCGCTACAAGGATGATTGATCCCGGCCTTGCTGTAAGGATGCCGGTGCGGATGGCTTCAGTCCTGTCGGGAATAAACAATGATTTTGCCTTTCCTTTGATGTCCATTCCGGCCTTGATGTCTGCAATGATTTCCATTGGGTCTTCAAAGCGCGGGTTGTCTGAAGTGACAATTACCCTGGTTGCGTATTTTGCAGCAATCGCACCCATTTCCGGCCTCTTTGTCTTGTCCCTGTTGCCGCCGCATCCGAATACGCATACCAGGTCACCTTGAGGCTCAAGCTCCTGAAGTGTCTTGAGTACATTTTCAAGGGCGTCTGGAGTGTGGGCGTAGTCTACAGCTGCAATTATGTCATCTTCCCCCTTGAAGTATTCAAGTCTTCCGGCAACTGACTGCAGTCTGCTCATTGCGGTTATGGTCTCCTCCTCTTTTGCTCCAAGAAGCATGGCAGTTCCGTATACTGCTGTAAGGTTTGCTGCGTTGTGCGAGCCTATGAATCTGCACCATACCTCCTTGCCGTTTATGTTCAGAAGCATTCCCTCAATGGTTTTTTCAAGGACCTTTACCCTGTAGTCAGCCCAGTTGCGGCAAGAGTATGTGCTTATTGCTGCCTTGGTGTTCTGTACCATCACTTCTCCATTGCGGTCGTCTGTATTTGTAAGGGCAAATGCATCGGGAGCAAGGTTGTCAAATAGCTTTTTCTTGCTTGCAAGGTAGTTTGCAAAAGTTTTGTGGTAATCCAGATGGTCGTGGGTAAGGTTGGTGAATACCGCACCGGTAAAATGGATCCCTTCTGTCCTTTGCTGGTCTATTGCATGTGAACTTGCCTCCATGAAGCAGAATTCGCAGCCTTCATCTGCCATCTGGGCCAAAAGGCGGTTAAGCTCAAGCGGCCCCGGAGTGGTGTTGATTGTCTCATATCTTTTATCTCCCACATAGTTGGCTATGGTAGACAGCAGTCCGCATGAGTAGCCAAGCATTGTAAAGAGGTTGTATAGCATTGTGGCTATGGATGTCTTGCCGTTGGTGCCTGTTACGGCTACAATCCTCAATTTTTCTGAAGGGTTGCCGTAGAAGCCTGATGCTATTTGGGCACATGCTTTTCTGCTCTCCTTTACCAGGATGAACTGTGCCTGTGCGTCTTTGCATTCTTGAGGTATCTCCTCGCATACGATATGCCTGGCTCCATTGCCAATGGCCTTTGCTATATATGAATGTCCATCAGCCTCTGCACCTCTTACGGCAATGAAGAGAGAACCCTCACTACATGTGCGTGAATCACAGGTAATGTGGGTAATTTCAGCTTCAGTGAAGCTTGAGCGCAGCTCTATGTCTTTAAGTATCCTACTGATTTCCATTTTCTTTAAGTGTCAATGTTATTGTAGATCCCTTTTCTGGCCTGCTTCCGGCCTGTGGTTCCTGTCCCACTACTTTCCCGTAGCCCTGGAATGCCACTTTATATCCGCAGTTCTCCAGCAGGTATATTGCATCTTTCAGGCCCATGTTTACAACGTTGGCAAGAGAGTCGTCATCTGTAGAGAAGTTGCTTGCAAGAAGCCTTCCGGTTGTATCCTGGCTGAACTCTGCCCAGCCTGTTATGTTGTTCTCTCTGATGTCTGTCTTTTCATATTGTATGCCAAGCTCTTCCATTACCTGGTTCTGTGCGTCAAGGCGTCCGGTTGCAATTTTGGGGTTTCCCTGGCATTTCTTCTTGCCGTCAAGTGCCGGCTCCCAGTCATTGCTGGTGGAGTATATGTGGTCTGCAATCTGCTTGAATACAGGTCCTGCCCAGCTTCCGCCATAGAAGTTTCCTTTGGTCTCGCCCGAATAAAGGACTACGATTGCAGAGTATTTGGGATTATCTGCAGGGAAGAAACCTGCGAATGATGCCTGATATCTTCTAAAGCCGTTTCTCTCATATCCTATCTTTCCTCCAAATGCAATTCGGGAAGTGCCTGTCTTTCCTCCAATTTTGTATTTGTCGTTCTTCATGAACTTTCCGGTACCAACCTCCACTACGTGGATCAGAGCCTTTCTTGCCTCTCTTGCAGTCTCTTTTGAGCAGATTGACCCGCTCATTTCCTGTGGCCCGAAGTTCTTTACAATCTGACCGTTCTCCTGATAATTCTCAATAAAGTAAGGCTTCATCATCTTGCCGTCATTTGCAATGGCGTTGTAGAAGGTAAGGGTATGGAGAGGGGTAAGCAGCGTTGCATATCCTATAGCCATTGAAGAGAGGCTTGACCTGCTCCACATTGCATCTCCAGGGCCATATATTGAAGCGCGGGACTCGCCTTGGATATCAAGATTGAGCCTCTCGCCAACCTTCATGCTGTTGAGACGGTCTACATACTGCTGCTCCTTTCCTTCATAATATGTTACGGCCAGCTTTGCAAAGGCTACGTTCGAAGATTTTGCAAGTGCTGTCTTTACATCCATCATTCCGTACGCGTGAGTATCGGAATATGTGTGTCCGCCGTAGCTCCATTTTCCGTTGCCGCCGTCAATAGGGTCATCAAGCGTTACATGTCCGTCCTCCAGCAGAGAGACAAGGGTCATAAGCTTAAATACAGAACCTGGCTCTGTTGCATCTCCAATGGCATAGTTGTATGACTCGTCATAGCCGTTGCCGTCCTTTTTCTTTTTCATGTTGGCAATGGCACGTACCGCTCCTGTTTCAACCTCCATTACAATGGCTGTTCCACCCTCAATGTTGTTTCCTTTTGCAAGCTGCTCCTTAAGCGCCTTTTCAGCAGCCTCCTGTATCTCAATGTCAATAGTGGTATGGATGTCATAACCATCTTTAGGTGCAACGCCCTCAACTCCTGTTACTGGCCTCCATTCTCCTCCAAGCATCTTCTGGATAGTCTGTTTGCCGGGAGTGCCCTTAAGGTAATAGTCGCAGCTCCCTTCAATTCCTACGCCAACACCCTCTGTATTTATGAATCCGATTGTCCTGTATGCAAGTCTGCCATAAGGGTTGTTCCTTTTGTACTTCTGCTCAACAATGATTCCGCCCCTGTTGGCGCCAAGCCTGAAAATTGGGAACTTCTTTATCTCTGCAAGCTCTGCATAATCAACAAGCCTGTTTCCAATGGCCTTGTATCTTTTGCCCTCTTTTCTGGCCTTTACGAGCTCCTTCTTGTAGTCGGAGGCTTTCTTGTTCTTGTAGAAAGAAGCAAGGGACTGGCTCAATGCGTCAATGTATTTGTTGAAGGTATCCTGATTTGATACTGTACAGTCCATCCTTATCTGGTAATATGGCACTGATGTGGCCATAGGCCTGCCGTCTCTGGCAAGAATGTCGCCTCGGATTGCTTCAATGGTCTCCTCTTTGTATGCAATGTCTACAGCCTTGGTGTCTGTAGGGTTGATGAACTGCAAATAGACAATCTTTCCCACAACAGCTATTGCTATGAGTACAAACACCCTGTAGAACAAGGCCATCATCTTGAATATTTTGTCTATTTTTTCCATCAGTTATGCTGTTTTGCCAATTTTACCGCTTTTGCCGGATTTACCGGTTTATGTAGAGAGGAGCTGTGTTTCTCCAATCTATCTTCAACTTCGTTCCTTTTGCTCAAATATTGCAGTCTTGCTGCCTTTGCAGTGTAGTCTGCCTTAAGGTTCTTCAGCTCCCTCTGATTGCGTCTCATGGTCATCTGGGTCTTCTCAACTCCCAAGTTTATGGAGATGAAGGCGAGTACCAGGCCAAACAGATATATAATGAAATATTGGCCAACCTTCTTCAGTCTGTCCAAAATCCGGCCGCCCAATATATCACTGGCAAAATTGAATTTGCGTGTCTGTCTGTTTTCGCTCATTTTTCTATAGTTATCAGTTCTGCAATCCGGAGCTTTGCACTCCTGCTTCTTGTGTTTGAGGATATCTCTTCCTCGGCAGGAAGTATGGGCTTCCTGTTTATTTGGTTAAAAGGAGAGAGGCTCCTTCCGTAAAAATCTTTTGCTTCGTTACCCTGAATATTGCCTGTCTTTATAAAATTCTTCACCATCCTGTCTTCGAGGGAGTGGTAGGTTATTACCGAAAGCCTCCCTTCAGGCTTCAGGCAGGCCAGTGTTCCGTTGAGGAAATCTTCCAGCGCCCTCATCTCCATGTTCACCTCAATCCTCAATGCCTGATACAGCTTTGCAAGAAACTTGTGTTCGTTGAAGCTGTTGTAAAGCTTTGCTACCGCCTTGCTCAAATCTCCTGTTGTCTCTATAGGGGCATTTTCCCTTGCCTTGCAGATCATCTCTGCCGCTTTCCACGGCTTGTCAAGCTCGCCGTATATCTTGAAGATGTTTGAAAGCTCCTCCTGGGAGTATGTGTTCACCACGTTTGCGGCGCTTTTTCCTCCAAGCTGGTTCATCCTCATGTCCAGCGGAGCATCAAACCTGAACGAGAAGCCTCTCTCCCCTGTGTCAAACTGGTGTGAAGAGACTCCAAGGTCTGCAAGAATTCCATCAATCTTCCCGATAAATCCCAACGCCCTTACAAAATTCTGTACAAACCTGAAATTGTTGTGCACGAGTATCAGCCTTTTGTCGGCAGGTGCATTCTTGATGGCATCGCTGTCCCTGTCAAAGGCAATAAGCTTTCCTTTTGGCCCCAGCCTCTCAAGAATCTCGCGGCTGTGTCCGCCTCCGCCAAATGTAGCGTCAACAAAGATTCCGTTCCTGTTCTCCTCAATATTGAGGGCAGAAACGCTTTCATTCAGCAATACCGGTACGTGATACTCAGACATTGTGCAGATTTTAAAGGGTTATCTAAAGCCTTAACCCAAAATATTCTGGGCAAGGGTAATGAACTCTTCCGGGCTCATCTGTTTTTTGTTGTACTGTTCTTTGCTCCAGATTTCAATCTTGTGATCGTTTCCAACAAAAATCATCTCCTTCTGTGCTCCAATGCTGTCTAGTATTTTTTTAGGGATAGAAATTCTGCCAAGCTTTTCATCCGGCTCAACAACCGCCCTGTCTCTCATGTATTCTCTCCAGAACTCGGCATGCTCCTTCCTGAAGAAGTTAAGTTTTGCCTTAACCTCATTGGATTCCTCCTCCCACTGGCTGTAAGTGTACATCTCAAGGCAGTTCTCAAACATGTCCTTCTTTACAACCAGAGCCATGCTCTCTTCACCGGACAGCACAGCCTTGAAGGCAGAGGGAAAAATCATCCTCCCTTTGTCATCAATTTTTACGCTGTATTCTCCAATGAATTTTGCCATTTTCCTGTCTAGTTTTTCTATAGATTGACGGTTGTTGCAAAATTACAATACTTTTTACAATTTCTTCCAAAAATTTCCACAATTTTCCACAAAATTATCAACATTTTAAAAATGAGCCTTATCTTTACAATCTGAAAGGGGAAAGGGGGAGGGCAAAGTGTAATTTTAAAACCGTTTCTGACATGAGATTTTTATTGTTGCTGCTTATTGCAGCTTGTTTCGCAAACTGTTCTGGATCAAAGGATAATGCAGCTGCGCAGGCAGTGGAGGAAGCTTCTGTAAAGGACTTGAAATATGGAGTGGAGATAGAGAAGTACGACATAGAGCCGGGAATGGTGAAAAAGGGGGATTATTTCGGTACAATAATGGAGGATTGCGGGGTTGGTGCAAACAAGGTGCAGCAGATTCTGCAAGCATCAAAAAATGTCTTTGACCTTACCAAAATCAGGCTTGGAAACAGGTATGAAATATTGAGGGAGAAAGACTCGCTGGCCCAGGCGGCATTTTTTGTGTATGAGCTGGACAATATCAGCACCGTTGTGGTGTCGCTCAAGGACTCGCTATATGCTTACAATTGGAAAAAAGAGGTGGTTCCTGTACTGAAGAAAGCGGAGGTTACAATCTCCACTTCCTTGTGGAATGATGTGCAGAAGGCCGGCATTCCGGCGATGATGGCCCTCAAGCTCTCCGATGTCTATGACTGTACAATAGATTTCTTTGGCCTCCAGAATGGAGACTCATTTGAGGTTATGTATGAGGAGTTCCAGCATGAGGGGGAGTATATGGGGCTTGGCAACATATATTACGCTGAATTCATACATGCCGGCAAGCAATATAACGCCATCAGGTTCAATGCCGGTGAGAACAGCAGCATGTATTGGAACGAGAAAGGGGAGAGCATGAAGAAGGCATTCCTTAAGGCCCCTCTAAACTTTACCAGAATCAGCTCAAGGTTCACATATGCCCGCAAGCACCCGGTATTGAGGATAGTGCGCCCCCATACAGGTGTTGACTACGCTGCTCCTAGCGGCACACCGGTAGTTGCATTGGGTGATGGCGTGGTAACCCACAGAGGCTGGGCCGGCGGTGGCGGAAATACTATAAAAATCAAGCATCCGGGCAATTATGTAACGTCATATATGCACCTTAAAGGTTATGCCAAAGGTATAGTGAAAGGGAGCAGGGTAACACGTGGGCAGCTTATCGGCTATGTGGGAAGCACAGGCCTTTCAACAGGTCCGCATCTCGACTTCAGGGTGTACAAGAATGGAAAGCCTATAGATCCGCTGAAGATGGAGAGCCCAAGTGTGGAGCCGGTATCAAAAGAAAAAATGCCCGAGTTCCTTGCCCAGATGGAAAGATATGCTTTCCAGATGGACAGCCTTGGAACAATGGGGCATTTCTACAGATATCTTGATGTCCTTAAATAGCTATTTCTTGCGGATAAGGTTCATTCCGTCCCTCAATGGGATAATCACATTCTCAACTCTGGGGTCATCTTTCACCATCTGGTTGAACTGTATGATTCCCTGGGTCTGGGCATCTTGCGGAACTGGATCCTGATAAACCTTTCCATCCCATAATACGTTGTCTGCCAATATGTATCCTCCCGATGGAACCATATCAAAAACAAGTTCATAGTATGCCGGGTACTCCCTCTTGTTGGCATCTATGAACACCAGGTCATACATTTTCCCTTCCTGTTTTAGCTTCCCGACAGTCTCTTTGGCATCACCTATGTGCAAAGTAATCTTCTCTGCAAGCCCTGCCTTCTCGTGAGCCTGGAGGATTAGGTCTTCAAGCTCATCATTGAGTTCGAGTGAATCAAGATGTCCCTCCTCCTTCAGTCCTCTGGCAAGGCAGATTGCGGAATACCCTGTAAATGCCCCTATCTCAAGGATGTCCTTTGGCCGGATCATGGTGCTGATCATTTCAATCAGCTTCCCCTCTACAGGTCCGCACAGCATCCTGGCATGGTTTGTCCTCAAGTTTGTCTGCTTCTGCAGCCATTGGAGCACAGGGTCCTGCTCCTGTGAGAAATTAAGAAGATATTCGTTCAAGTTCATTTTTTCAGGTGTTAATTGTAAATGAGTGTGCTCATCCTTTCCCATGAAAGGATTTCCCTGGCAGTCTGCTGGAGTTCATCAGCTGTAATTGACTCAATCTTCTGCCTCATTTGCTCAAACGAGCTTATCCTGCCATATACCAGCAGTGACTTGCCCATTGAAAGGCACTGTGCCTCCGCATTGTCCTGCGCAATGGAGAGCTGTCCAATAAGCTGCTTCTTGGCTGCCTTGAGGGCGGTAGGGGAGAGCGGGGTCTCCACCAGCTTATCAAGCTCTTTCTTTATGAGGTTCAAGCATTTGTCAATATCGTCCTTGTCGCATCCAAAGTAGATGCTGAAGATTCCTGTATCTGAATACGGGGTATATACGGCCTCCACGTTGTATACCAGGCCGTGCCTTTCCCTCAATGACATGTTCAGCCTTGATCCGGATGCCGGTCCTCCAAGGATGTTTGTCAGAAGAGAGAGCTGTATCCGTTTCCCCTCGAATGTGTTGTATGCCCGGCACCCTACTATGCAGTGTCCCTGGTGGCTCTTCTTTCCTGCACATTTGTGGAATGGGGCGGCAGGCGGCAACTGACTGTCGGGATTGCTGGCAACGGCTCCAGAAGAAGGCATTCCCTCTTCAACCACATCAACCTCAATGCCTTCTCCGTAGTATTTGGCTGCAGACTTCTTTACAAGGGATACCACTTTCTCCTTTGATGCCGATCCCACAACGGTAAACACCATGTTGCCGGGGATGAAGAAGCGCCTGTTGTACTCCTGCATTATCTGCGAGTTTATCTTCTTGAGGGTCTTCTTCTCTCCAAGTATCTGCATCTGAAGCGGATGTCCTTCAAACAGCAGCTGCTCAAAGTGCTCATATATGCAGTCTGCAGGGATGTCCTTGTATGAAACAATCTCCTCTACAATCACGTCCCTCTCTTTCTCCAGCTCCTTCTGCGGGAATGTTGAGGTGAAGGCCAGCTCCATAAGCAGGTCTATAGCCTTTGGAAGGTCCTCCCCAAGAACAGTGGTGTGCAGTACTGTCTCTTCTTTTGTTGTATATGCATTCAGCTCACCTCCAACCTTTTCCAGAGCATTGTTTATGCTGTTGGCCTTCCTCCTGGCAGTCCCCTTGAAGAACATGTGCTCCGTAAAGTGTGCCAGTCCGTTGTAGGCGGGATCCTCATCTCTTGTGCCGCACTTTGCCGAGAGCGCACAATACGCTACAGGTGAAGAAGTCTGCTTGAATGCTATTCTTAAAATATCCTTTTCTGTACTCTCCATTGCCGTATAAAAATCACTGCAAAATTAGAATATTTTCTTATTTTTGTAGATTATGGAGAAATTTATAGTATCGGCACGCAAATACAGGCCCAACAACTTTATGGGGCTTGTAGGACAGGACAGCATAGCTGTAACCTTAAAGAATTCAATCAAGAGGGAGCAATTGGCCCATGCCTATCTGTTCTGTGGCCCGAGAGGTGTTGGAAAGACCTCCACAGCAAGAATTTTTGCCAAGACAATAAACTGCATGAACCCTGGTGCAGACCTTGAGCCATGCGGTGAGTGCGAGTCTTGCCTTTCATTTGCCCAAGGCCGTTCATACTGTATCCATGAGCTGGATGCCGCATCAAACAACTCTGTAGATGACATAAGGATTCTTACAGAGAAGGTGATGATACCTCCGCAGATAGGCAAGTATAGCGTATACATTATTGATGAGGTGCATATGCTCTCGTCTGCTGCGTTCAATGCCTTCCTCAAAACACTGGAAGAGCCGCCTGCACACGCAATTTTTATTCTTGCAACTACAGAGAAGCACAAAATCCTCCCGACAATTCTTTCACGCTGCCAGACATACGACTTCAACCGCATATCAGTTGAGGGCATTGTGAAGAACATTTCTTCCATTGCAAAGCAGGAGGGGGTTAAGATAGACCTCGACTCCCTTCATGTGATAGCACAGAAGGCTGACGGAGCGATGAGGGATGCCCTTACCCTGTTTGACCAGTGTGTGGCATTCTGCGGTACGGAAATTGAGTATGCATCCGTAATAAGGAACCTGAATGTACTCGATCACGAGTACTACTTCAATATTATAGAGAGTTCGCTTGTGGGGAACTTTGCAAAGTCACTGCTCCTTTTTGATGAAATCCTTTCCAAAGGGTTCAATGCCCTCTATTTTATAAGCGGGCTGGGTTCTCATTTGAGGAACCTTCTTGTGTGCAAGGATGCCTCTACGGAGAAGCTCCTGGAGATGGCCCCTGCATTGGCCCAAAGATATAAGGACCAGAGCAGCAAGCTCCCTGTGCGCTTCATATATGAGGCATTGGGACATACAGCAAAATGCGAGAGTGACTACAAGATGAGCAGCAACCAGAGGCTTCTGGTTGAGTTTTTGCTTGTAAGGCTTTCACAGATGAGCCAGGCTGCAGCAGCTCAGTCCGTTCCTGTTCAGGCGGTACAGCCGGCAGCGGCGCATGTGGAGCCTGCCCAGACCCCTGCACCAGCCGCGGAGCAGGAATCAGCAAAGGCAGTACCTGTGCAGACAGTACAGGCAGAGGAGCAGCCGGCGGCTGCTGAAAAGGCGGTTGAGGAGAAAGTTCAGCAGGAGAAGCCTGCGGCAGAGAAGATTGTAAAGAAACCTGCCGGCGGAATATCAATCAGCAGCATAATAAAGAAGGCGCAGAATACACCAAAAACAGCACAACAGGAGGTGATTACCGCCACTGAACCTGTGACAATGGAGAGGCTTAAGGCGGCGTGGGCAAAAATGGCCGAGACCCAGGTGCAGTATCCAAGGCTTGCCACTGCAATAAAGCAGACAGAGCCTCTGCTTAAGGATGACAATACTACCGTTGTATTTAAGGTGGGCAACAGTGCACAGCAGAGCTGGATTGAGAAGAACTCGCTTCCGCAGCTGATTGGATTCCTGCAGAAGGAGCTTGCAAACGGAGATATAAAGATAGTGGTTGAGGTAATTGAGGTGGCGCAGCAGAGCAAGGTGCCGTATACGGCATATGAGAAGGCTGACCAGATGCGCAGAAATTATCCGGAAGTTGTAGAATTGACCAAAGATTTGGATTTAGACATTATATAAAATATGCGTTTATATTGTAAGAACCTTGTAAAGATATATGGTAAGCGCACCGTAGTTAAAGGGGTGTCGTTTGAAGTGAGCCAGGGAGAGATTGTGGGATTGCTGGGGCCTAACGGTGCCGGCAAGACTACCAGTTTCTATATGATTACAGGATTGATCAAGCCTAATGGCGGACAGATATTCATTGATGATGAGGAGATAACAGATCTTCCTATGTACAAACGTTCTCAAAAGGGACTTGGTTATCTGGCACAGGAGGCATCTGTGTTCAGGAAAATGAGTGTTGAGGACAATATTATGTCTGTAATGGAGCATACAGACCTTACAAAGGAGGAAAGGGAGGAGAGGCTTGAGAACCTGATAGCAGAGTTCAGGCTGGAGAAGGTAAGGAAGAGTCTGGGAATACAGTTGAGCGGTGGAGAGAGAAGAAGATGCGAGATTGCACGTGCCCTTGCCACTGACCCCAAATTTATACTTTTGGATGAGCCTTTTGCCGGCGTAGACCCAATTGCGGTGGAGGATATCCAGCATATCATTGCAAAGCTTAAGAAAAAGAATATTGGAATTATCATTACAGACCATAATGTGCATGAGACCCTGGCAATTACAGACAGGGCTTATCTGCAGTACGAGGGAAATATTTTCCAGAGCGGCACTCCAGAGGAACTTGCAAACAACCCTGAGGTGAGGAAACGTTACCTTGGTGAGAACTTTGAGTTGAGGAAAGCAGTGTTGCGCAAGAGGGATGAAGATGACGAGTAAATTGCGTTTATTATGAAAAAATTGATATTTGCCGTTTTTGTGATAATGTTGGCTGTTGCCTGCAGTGAGCAGGATAAAGAGCCGGCAATGATAAGGCCTGCCTATCTGCAGCCGGGTGATACCGTGGGCCTTATGATAGTTTCATCTCCTATGGTCCACAGGCCCGGACAGACCGATACCCTTATTGAGGTGGTAAAATCGTGGGGAGTAAATGTGAAATGTGGCAAGAATCTCTTCAAGCATGAGGCAAAGCCGTTCAATGTAACAGACCAGGAGCGTGCGCAGGAGTTCATGGAGATGGTCAAAGACCCCAACATTAAGGCGATAGTCTTCTACCGTGGCGGTTATGGTGCAATCAGAACTCTTGAGTATGTAGATTTTGAACAGGTGAGGAAGAATCCTAAATGGATTGTAGGTTTCAGTGATGTGACCACTTACCATCTTGCCCTTCAGAAAAATGGCATAGAGAGTATCCACGGCCCTATGTTGAGCTCATACTGGCAGACCAAAAGACCGGATCCAGCTGCCAATTCAGTAGGTGATGCCCTCTTTGGCAGGGTAAAGAGCTACAAGATTGATCCGCATCCATATAATAAATATGGTACAGCAACCGGAAAACTTGTTGGCGGCAACATGACCCTTATCTCAATTGCCGAGGGTACACCTTATGATATGCCGGTTGATGACAATACCATCATCTTCGTTGAGGAGATAGGGGAGAGCATGAACGCCATTGACGGCATGATGCAGCAGATGGCCAAGAGCGGCAAACTTGCCAAAGCAAAAGCTTTTCTTGTAGGACTCTTTACAGACATATCCGATCTTGAGGACCCATGGGAGGTGCATCCATATGACCTTATTAAAAAATATACAGATACATTGGGTGTTCCGGTAATCTTCGGATTCCCAGCCGGCCACGGTAGACCGAACTTTGCCATGTATACCGGCCGCGAAGTTACAGTTACTGTTGACGAGAATGGCACGGAAATTGCATTCTAGCCAATAGACTTAAAAATTTATTGGTATGGGAAGAGCTTTCAAAATTATTTTGCTGCAGTTTGCTGTGATTTGCCTGCTTATTTTGGCGGAAGATGTTGTACCTCCACAAATAATCAATGTTTATTTGTCTGTTCCAATACTGATTCTTATCCAATATATAGTTCTGCTATGGTTATGTTGCAGATTTCTGGGATGGAATGGCAGACAAACTATATGGGGTGCAGTTTCAGGACTTGTAATAGGAGTACCTTTATTGTATTGTATAAGCAACTGCAACTATTTGGTTGAGTGGTTTTTCAAGATTCTTCCAGATAATCTCACTATGGACACATGGCTGATATGGGCAATGGTAATTATATTTCTTATATTGCCTTTGGATCTGTTAGGAGTTGGAATGTACCATGTAGTGGGACGATTTTGCAAGAAATAAATACGAGATTGATGTTTTTGGGCGGGTTTTAGGCGGAAAATCCGCCTGAAACCTTCGGTTGAACCTGTTTCGCGCGGATGTCTTGTCAATTTCCCGATCGAAGTATCAATTAAATCTCTTTTGCCATCTACAAACAGCCCTCCAATAGTATTACATCTCACCAAGTGCCTTGGCAACTCCCTCAAGCTGCCATTTTGGGGTGGAGGTTGCGCCGCAGATTCCTACGGAGTCGCCTTCTGTGAACCACTGCGGGTCTATCTGGTCTACGGTCTGGATGTGGTATGATCTTGGGTTTACAGATTTGCACAGGTCATAGAGCACTTTGCCGTTGGAGCTCTCCTTGCCGCTGATAAATACAATTGCCGAATGTTTGCGGGCAAAGGCTACAAGGTTCTTATGCCGCTGGGCCACCTGTCTGCAGATGGTGTCGTGGATTGTGAAGTCCTCCAATGCACCCCCCGCTGCCAGAATACGTTCTTTAATGGCATCACAGATTTCATTGTACTCTTTTGGGTCTTTGGTTGTCTGTGAGAAAATCTGGATTGGCTGCGAGAAGTCAAGCTTTTCAAGGCTGGCTACGCTGTCTACCACAATGGCATCCCCGCCTGCCTGGCCTACAAGGCCGTTTACCTCTGCGTGCCCGATTTTTCCAAATATTACAATTTGCCCTTTCTCTGTGGCATAAGTCTTCCTTATCCTATCCTGCAGCTTGAGCACTACAGGGCAGGTGCAGTCTATAAGGGAAATGTTGCGCTCTGCAGCCAAGGCGTAGGTTGCTGGAGGCTCTCCATGTGCACGGATAAGTACTGTAGTGTGGGAAAGCTTCTTCATCTGTTCCAGGTCAACTACCTGCAGACCAATGCTGTTGAGCCTTTCCAGCTCCGAATTGTTGTGCACTATGGCCCCAAGTGAGTATAGTGCAGAAGTCTCCTTTAACCTGGATTCAGCTTTTTCTATGGCTCTGATAACACCATAGCAGAAACCTGACCCTTCATCTATTTCTATTGCAAGGCGCATACTCTTTCCTGTTATTTCATTTGTAGTCCAAAACGCTCCAGAAGGATTCTGTCCAGCCATACAAACTGCTCCGGAATGCTCATGTTGCTGTTGTCCAGAAGCAATGCATCATCGGCTTTCCTCAAAGGGGAAACCTCGCGGGTCTGATCCAAATGGTCTCTCTCCTTAAGATTCTTCAATACATCATCAAAGCTCTCTTTTCCTCCGGCATCCTGTATCTCCTTAAACCTCCTATGGGCCCTCACCTCAACTGATGCAGTCATGAATATCTTGAGCTCTGCATTAGGGAATACTGCTGTTCCAATGTCACGGCCGTCCATTACAACACCTTTGGTCTCGCCGAATTTGCGCAAGATGGCATCAACAAACTCCCTTACAAACGGAAGGGCTGCAATCTTGCTCACTTTGTTTGAAATATTCAGTGTGCGGATCTGCTTCTCCACACAGGCATTGTTCAGCCATGTCTGGGATTTGCCGTCGGGACCAATCTTAAAGGAAATTCTGTTTGCCGGAAGGGTGAGTTTCAATCCCTCCTCGTTGATTTTTCCCTTGTTGTCTATGAATCCGTTGGTAAATGCATAATAGGTTACAGCGCGGTACATTGCGCCGGTGTCTACGTATACGTATCCGAGCCTTGCAGCAACCTGTTTTGCAAAGCTGCTCTTTCCTGTAGAGGAATGGCCGTCAATGGCAATTATAATTTTAGATTTTTCCATAAGGGCAAAAATACAAATAAAACTTATCTTTGTAAAACAATGTTTTATACTTAAAGGTTAGAGATGAGAAAGGCAATACTGGATTTGGGAACGAATGTGTTCAACATGATCTTGTGCGAGTTTACCCCGCAGGGTGAGTGCAGGCTCATAAAGGAGTACAAATGTGCTGCCAAGCTTGGTGGCGGAGGGCTTGCAGACGGGCTTATAGCCCCGGTTGCCTATGAGACGGCTACGGCGGCGCTGGAGAAGATTATGGCCCAGATTGAAGAGGCAGGAGGGGCAGATGAAATCATCCCTTATGCAACTTCAGCTGTGAGGGATGCGAAGAATGGCGCAGAATTTGCTGAATATCTCAACCGCAAGTTCGGGTTCGAAGTGAGGATTATCCCGGGGGAGCGTGAGGCGGAGCTGATTTTCAAGGGGATAATGGAGAGTGTTGGGGGGCTGCGTGGGGCAGACGGAAGGTTTGCCACCGGAGAGAATGCCCTCATGCTGGATATTGGAGGGGGAAGCAATGAGTTCATCATCACCAACGGTGCAGAAATACTTTGGAAAAGGAGCTTCCCGATAGGTATGGCCCGCATGCGGGAGAAGTTCGCATATGAAGATCCCATTCCGCATGAGGTGGTTGAGGAGTTCATAAGGTTCAATGAAGAAGTGCTGGTGGAGTTGTGGGAGATGGTGGAGAAGTTCAGGCCGAGGATTTTTATAGGGTCGTCGGGATCATTTGATACCTTTAAAGATCTGATTTTCAACTGCGGCTACAAGGCGCTTCCTTCAATTGAACTTGCTATGGAGGATTTGAGGAAACTGGATGATACTTTGCTTGCATCTTTGGCAAGTGAGAGGTTGCAGATGCCGGGAATGTCTCCAATTAGGGTTGATTATATTGTGCTGGCTTCAATTTTTACCAGGTATGTTCTGGAGAAACTGCAGCCAAGGATAGTTTACCAGTCGTCGTTCTCCCTTAAGGAGGGTGGCATGAAAGAAGAGTTTGACAAATATTTAAACAGTAAAATATGAAGATACTGATTGTAGATGACGAGAAAAGCATCCGTTTTGCCCTGAAGGATATTATTGAGTTTGAGGGGCATGATGTGGAGCTTGCAGCAGATGGCAAGGAGGGGCTTGAGATGGCTCTTGCAAACAATTATGATGTGATTTTCTCAGATATCAAGATGCCGGTTATGGACGGCGTGGAGATGCTGGAGAGGATTGTAGAGAGTGGAGTGGAGTCTGCAGTGGTGATGATTTCAGGCCACGGAACAATTGATACTGCCGTAGATTGTATAAAGAAGGGGGCATTTGACTTCATTCAGAAGCCTCTAGACTTGAACCGCATACTCATTACCCTAAAGAATGCTTCTGACAAGACATCTCTTGTAAAGGAGACCAAGATACTTAAGAAGAAGGTTGAGAAGGTTGCGGGAATTCCGCAGATTGTTGGTGAGTCACCTGCGATTGTAAGGATAAAGGAGATGATTGAGCGCGTTGCACCTACTGATGCACGTGTTCTGATCACAGGTTCCAATGGTACCGGTAAGGAGCTTGTTGCAAGATGGCTGCATGAGAAGAGCAGCCGCAAGAGCATGCCGTTTGTGGAGGTGAACTGCGCTGCAATTCCTGGAGAACTTATTGAGAGTGAACTGTTCGGACATGTGAAAGGTTCGTTTACCGGAGCCGTTAAGGACCATAAAGGAAAGTTTGAGCAGGCTGATGGAGGAACTTTGTTCCTTGATGAGATAGGTGACATGAGCTTGAGTGCGCAGGCCAAGGTGTTGAGAGTGCTGCAGGAGAACAAGTTGAGCAGAGTAGGAAGCGACAAGGATATAAATGTTAAGGTGAGAGTGGTGGCTGCTACCAACAAGAACCTTCTGGATGAGATAGCCAAGGGCAATTTCCGTGAGGACCTTTACCACAGGTTGAGCGTTATAGTAATCCAGGTCCCTTCCCTTGCAGAGCGCAAGGAGGATATTCCTCTGCTGGTAAATCATTTTATTGAACAGATTTGCAATGAAACCGGAATGGCGCACCGTTCAATTGCCTCCGATGCTGTGGCACAGCTTCAGGAGCATGCCTGGACAGGAAATATCCGTGAACTCAGGAACGTTACCGAGCGTCTGCTTATCCTGGGCAGCCAGACAATTACAAAAGAGGATGTGCAGATGTACGCTTCTCCTCTATTCAGATAAACATGAAAAACTAAAAGATATATGGCAACACAAGTACTTATAAAGACAACATTGGGAGACATTAAGGTTGAACTTTATGACCAGACTCCCCAGCATAGAGATAATTTCATCAAATTGGTTAAGGAGGGCTATTACAACGGAACGCTTTTCCATAGAGTTATCAAGAATTTTATGGTTCAGGGCGGTGACCCTGATTCAAAAGGTGCCCCTGCCGGAAAGTCTCTTGGTACAGGCGGTCCGGGCTATACAGTTCCGGCAGAGATCGTTTATCCTGAACTGTTCCATAAAAGAGGTGCCCTTGCCGCTGCAAGGCAGGGTGATGAGGTGAACCCGCAGAGAAATTCGTCGGGAAGCCAGTTCTATATTGTATGGGGTGATGTATATGCTGGAAGCAAGCTTGGCCAGATGGAGAAACAGATGACCATGATGGTTGAGCAGGAGATTTTCAACCGTTTGGCTGCAGAGCGCAAGGCGCAGATTATGGATTTGCGCCGCAACAGGGACCAGGCAGGCCTTATGGAACTTCAGGAGGAGCTGATAGCGCTTACCAAGGCAGAGGTTAAGGAGAAAGGGGGTTTCAAGTTTACCGAGGCACAGAAAGAGGCCTACAGCACTGTAGGCGGTACTCCTCACTTGGATAACCAGTACACCGTTTTTGGAGAGGTTGTTGAGGGTCTTGATGTAGTTGAGAAGATCCAGAACTGCGCAACTGCACGCGGTGACAGACCTAAAGAGGACATTACAATGACAATGGAGTTGTTGTAATCTTTGCGGATTATAAAATTTGTCCCGGCTTGAATCTTCAAGCCGGGACTTTTTTATGTTCTTATATGTACTCAACTTTGATTTTCCACCTCCATCTGCCAAAGTAGAGGTTCTCGCCTTTCCATTCAACTTCGCCGCGCTGGAAGTCTACCGGTTCGCTGCGCAGGTGTGTCTTGGCAGGGAAGAAGTCTCCCGAATAGTCTTCGTTTACATAGTATCGGTGGCTGTCTATGCTGCCAAAGTAGAAGTGGCGCACTTTGTCATCATCGCTTTTGCACAGGCCGAATGATACGTCTACAGGTACCCAGCCTATCCCCTCAAAGTATATTTCACACCAGTCGTGCATGCCGCCCATACCGGGGTGGGCTACAAAGCCGCTCTGCCATTTGGCGGGGATGCCGGCGTAGCGTGCCATGGCTATGAATGTGAGGCTTACCTGGCCGCAGTCACCGTGTCTGTTCT
>CALCHD010000107.1 GCA_937901105.1 uncultured Bacteroidales bacterium
TCCATCCAGGACTTCTTGTACAATTCCAGATCAGCACCTTTCTTGAATTTCACAAAATAGCTATAGTTCCAATTATTGTTGCCTACACCATCCTTGCAATTGTCATTCTTGAATATGTGATGGTCATACAGGATTGTATTCTTTGGAAAATCCTTGAATACCGCAACAACTGTTTGAGCAATTTCCGGACACATATTGTTATTCCACTGTCCACCCTCATAATAAAGCTGGTCACCTATTGAAACTCCTGTAATTTTAGCGGCAGATTCAGAAATTACTATTGTATTGGGCTCCTTTATCCTTGACGCATCTCCCGCCAGAATCTCAAATCCGAACACCTCCAGTCCTTCCGGAGCCATATCGTAACTCCCTATCTTGAATTTCTGAAATTCTCCCCCCTCCATCTTGCCCCAAATACGCTCCGGAGCGGCATAAGTCCTGAAATGGGTACTGGCAATCACATCCGGATGCTCCTGCGCACTTTCTCGCGACGCAGGCGTAGGACAAGAATGGCTCCATTCCGCATCCTTTTCTCCCTCCTTGCCACCCCACAGCGCCGAAACCATATACACCCTGTCCGAATCCTTCAACGGCCTGTTATAGGTAACCGAATACCATACCTGCGCCGCAATTATATAGAACGCCACAAACGCCAGCGTCAATCCTAACACATTCAACACTCCCGCCACCTTGTAGCGCTTAAGTGTCATCAAAAAGTTCTTCAACATAAGTTTCCATTTGCCCATTGGGACGACGTCCCAATGGGCACTTTTTTAAAAAATCAGCACCTCATTATCCCCAAAATTGTCATAACCGCTAACAATTACCCGTTCTCCTGGTTCCAGGCCTTCAAGCACTTCGTAGTACTGCGGGTTCTGGCGTCCTATGCGGATCTCACGCTTTACGGCCTGCGAACCGTCTGGTGAAACTACATACACCCAACGTCCTCCGGTTTTCTGATAGAATGTGCCGCGAGGGATAAGCAGCGCCTCCTCGCTCTGGCCAAGCTGCAGATTCAGGTAATATGTCTGGCCGGTACGGATATTTGCAGGCTGCTCGCCGCTAAATTTGAAATCTGTCTTGAACTTGCCGTCACGCACCTCGGGATATACCTTGCGGATAACTGTGCCATAAGACTCGTTCTGCCTCTCAAACTGCGCCTCAAGACCTGCCACAACTCTATCTATATAATGCTCATCAACCAACGCCTCAATTTTATAGGAATCAAGATTGTTTATCTGGCCAACTTTCACTCCTGCCGCTATGCTCTGTCCCAAAGCCACATCCAAAAGGCCAAGCTCGCCGTCAATTGGAGCCTTGATTGTAAGATTGTCCTTCCTTTTGCGGATCATCCTCATGTTCAGACGCATATTGTTCAAGCTCTCACTCATCTGCTCAATCTCCACCGCACGGTATAGGCTGTCCTGCTTTGCACGGGTCTCAACAAGAGCCAATCTGTCTGAAGCAAGCATATAATCTTCCTCTGCCTTCAGCCACTCTTCACGCGAGATCAGCTTCTCTGCATAAAGTTCACGGGCACTCTCAAAAGCTCTTTTAGAACGTCTCACCTCAACCCTCAACTGCAACATCTCCTGCTTAACGCTCAACTTCTGCTGCTCCATAGAAATCATGGTATTGCGCAAAAGATTCTCCTTCTCTGCCAGCTCCGCCTCTGAATTAAGTATCTGAAGATCCAGGCTCTCATTGCTCAAAATCAGAATCACATCCCCCTTCTTCACTTTGGAACCCTCCTCTGTAACTATCTCCTGCACAACACCACCCTCAAGAGGCGAGATCTGAATAGTTGTCATAGGCTGCACCTGACCGGTAACCCTTATATAGTCATTGAACTCCCCGCGGGCAACAGTCCCATAAGAAAGGGTATCCCCATTCACCCGCAAAGTACTTGAATTGTCCCTGAAAACCAGCCACAACACAAAAAACACAACCACAGCACCCATCCAATAAGGCAATGCCCTCTTTGTAAACACTGCTGCAAAACCTTTTTTCTTCTCTATAATCTTATCCATATCATTAATTTTTTATTTTTTCATCCCGATAGTTTTTTACTGCTCCAGATAAGGAACCCCGCTGTAATACTCCACAACACTTCTCTTCAAATAATACTTGAGCAGCGCATTCAGCTGTTCAGCCTTTGCCGAAAGATAATTTCCAGAAGCTGTCTGCCACTCAATTGGAGAAATCATCCCCTGTTCAAACTGCCTTGTACTGAACTTATATGCCTCTCTCTGTACCTCAACCTGCCTGTGCGCCTGAAGGAATGCCGCCTCTGCTCCATCCTTGTCCTGCAACGCCCTAACAACTTCACTCTCCACCTCCCTCATCTTCTGGTCATATTGCGCCGCGGCCCTGATATACGCATTCCTGCGTTTGGAAACAGTTGCTTGCCTGTACAATCTTCCGTAGAGAGGAATGCTCATAGAAAGCTGCAGATACTCTCCCATATTGTTGGATAACTGGTCCTTGAATGGTACAGTCACATATCCTTTTTCGTCGGGATAAGTAAAATAACTTGTACTCCATCCTCCGTTAAGGTTCAACGACGGCAGAAGCTGCCACTTTGAAGTGTTCAATGCCCTCTTTGCATTCATCATCTCCCCCTTTGCTATAGCTATTGACGGAAGTGAAAGCATTGCCTTGTCCGAAATGTCTGCCGGAGTATCAAGGCACCCTTCAAGCACCAGCTTTTCACCCTGCGCCATAGCCTGCTCGTCGGCCATTGAAAAATCAATTTTCAGAGAATCTGTCAAAGGCCAGAACATTATATCCTTAAGGGTAAGCAGCGCGTCATTGCACATATTGCGGGCATTCACAAGCTTGTACTCCTTGGCTGCCAGGTCTGCCTCTATCTGAACCACATCTGCATACCCCTTCTGTCCAAGCTGCTCCTGCTTGCGGGCAAGGTAAACAGCCTTTGCAGCTGCAGCAACCTCCTCTTCAATTGCCTTTATCATCTGACTGTAATAAACCACATTATAATATGCCTCCATAGTTGCCAGGCAGATTTCATCACGGCTCTGCCTATATCTGCTCAATCCCATAGCTTCAGCAGTTTTGGCAATCTTAACATTGTTAACTGCCTGAAAGCCGTTGAACAGGGCAATGCTTCCGCTTGCCTGATATCCGTTCTGGAAAGAGGTTGTAGACTTATAGGTATTTGTCTCCGGATCCACAGAACGGCCAAAATTATAATAAGCATAAGTTCCCGCCGATACCGAAGGGGTAAAAGCCTCAAGAATTGCGCTCCTCCGCTCAACCTGTGCATCATGTATATCTGCTTCACGTATCCTCATCTCCGTAGAATTGGATACGGCATATTCCATACACTCCTTCAATGTCATTACCTCCTGCGCCAGTGCTGTTACAGAAGCACCTGCCATAACAGCCGCCACCAAAGATATTTTAAATAGTCCTTTCATATTGGTTATTATATTTCTTTACAAATCACTTTACATTTCCAATTACACCCACACAAACGGCAATGGTCGTGCCAAAGTAGCTATTTAACTGAATATGTGTAGATTACAATTTAAAGCAAATAAAAAAGCTGTAAAGAAACTTTACAGCTGATAAATAACTTTACAATAACTCTGTCAGTATGCAGCAGTCTTGCATTACAATTTCTCCAGATGACAAAGGAGCAGTTCCCCGTCACTGTTACGCAGGTGCATGCCGTTGCCCTGGCAGTAGCGGAACCATTTGCAGGTGGAGCATTTGCCGCCCTTCATCCAGGAGCGGTTGCGGTATGGATGGAAGCGGTGCTCCCACACGTCTATGAAATCGTCTGAATAGATATTGCCCTGGCTGTAGTCTGCACGGATGCTGCCGCAGGCAGAGATTGATCCGTCAATCCTTACAGAGGCTATTGAGAGGCCGGCCTGACAGCTGAAAAGATGGTCTCGCACTTCACCTTCATACTCTCCAAGGAATCCTTCGCATCCGTAACTGGCATGGATACGCCCCTCTTTTCTGGTCTTTTTTATGAACTCCATAAGTTCGCGGAATTTTTCACGGTCCAGCTGCAGCTGTGGATCGGCGGCTGCACGGCCTGCAGGAAATACGGTGAACAGACGCCAGCTCTTAAGGCCAAGGGTTATAAGGTATTCCTTGAACTGCTCCAGGGTATCGTAATTGAGGTTGTTTACGCAGGTGACTACATCAAATTTGATGCTTGGCACTTTTGTCAGAATCTCCACTGCGCGGGAGGCATGGCTGAAACTGTCGGGAATACCACGCATCCAGTTGTGGTGCTCCTCAAACCCGTCGAGGCTGATGGTTAGGGAATGGATGCCGGCTTCAAGAAGTCCGTCAATCATTTTAGGAGTCATCAGGCGGCCGTTGGATACCATTCCCCACGGGAATTCCAGATTATAGATCTCCCTTCCGCACTTGAGGATATCTTCCCTCATCAGTGGTTCACCGCCGGAGACTATCACCATAATCTTATGCGAATCGTACTTTTCCTTTATCCTCACAAGCACTTTGCGGAAATCCTCAAAAGGCATGTCGGGATGAAGGGACGAAACCTTGCAGTCACTGCCGCAATGGCGGCACTTGAGGTTACAGCGGAGGGTAGATTCCCAAAACAGCTGGCGCAGCGGATGCTCATCCTGCATCTGCCTTACCAGCCGCCTGTTAAGTTCAAGAGCTATTCTTTGTCTGATTGTAAGCATGTTGCCTCTAATGTAACATCTTCAACGTATTTTCCGTTATTCCAGGTCCCTTCATCCTCCCCCACAAACTTCAATGGAACTATATAAACAGTATCCTTGTAGTTGCCGTTGGAAGTGGTATCAGGATCACTCATCTTTATATACATCTTGCCATAATTTTCCTTATACCAGCCGCCAAACTGCCCTTTAAGCACGTATACGCCCTGGGTACTGTTTGTTACCGGATTACTGAAGTCTCTGAACTGTTCTACGAACATCCCGTTTTCATCTGCAGATGAATAAACAGATCCTGGAGTAAGTGACAATCCGTCTACAGGCTCCTTTGTACGCGAATCCACTATTCTGCATTTTACATCATATGTACAATACGGCACCCCGTATTCAGCTATAAATCCACTACCCTTGCTGCAAGACGCTACAGCTGTGAGCCCCATTGATGCAAGCAGCCAACTGCTTAACCTGTAAAAAATCCTTTTCATAACTGATTCCTTGTTTTGTAATTATAACGGAACCTCCTTACAAATACTTCCGCTGCTCAACTTTTTAATTATTTGCACGATTTATGCATCTGCACGGAAGTATTTCTGCTTTACCTTCGTTACAAATATAAAAAAATAAATTGGACGGATTGACAAACAGAGAGGATATCGAACTGGCAAGGTTATGCGCAAAAGGCGACGAATCTGCCAGAAAGGAGCTGTATACCAGGTATGCGGCCAGCCTCTATGCGCTCTGCATCCGATATGTTGGAGACAAGGAACTGGCCAGAGACCTCATGCATGATGCCATGATAAAGATCTTTGGCTCCGCAGGCAAATACAATCCGTCGGGGACACTGAAATCATGGTGTTCAAGGGTTACTGTGAATCTGGTCATAGACTATCTGCGCAAATCAAGGCAGCTCAACATGGTACCACTAGAAGAGGGACAGACAATGGTCCCCCAACCCCAGAATGAGGAGGTTGCAAAGATTCCAAAAGAGGAGCTTCTGCGGATGGTAAGCCAGCTTCCCCCAGCAAAAAGGGTTGTATTCAATCTCTACTGCGTAGAAGGATATTCACACAAAGAAATATCAGTTCTCCTGAACATTAAGGAAAAGACCTCCTCCTCGCTGCTGTTCAAGGCACGCGGACAACTGGCAGAAAACGTTAAGGAATACATTAAAAAGAACGGTTTATGATGAACGACTGGACAGATATCATAGGTAAGCAGCTCGGCAGTTTGAACGAGCCTCTTCCTGCTGATGACTGGAATGTCATTCAGCAGAAATATTCTTCCCGGCATAGGGCAAGAAGGGCTGCTGCATGGCGTTGGACAGGCACCATTGCCGCAACGGCAGCAGCAGTGCTCCTTATATTTTTCATTTCCAAACCGGAAGAGACTGTTCCTCACAGCAACCTTATAGCTGAAGAAATCTCACATACAGAGGAGATTATTCCCAGCAGCGACACTCCTGCTCCCGACAGCTGCACACCTATACCGGTAGAGCCTCCGTCTCACAAAACAGACATCATAAACACTGAAGCTGCGCCGGAAAAACCGTCCGGACAAGAAATGGAATCTCCTGATTCCGCTCCAGAAGCAATTCCAGAAGAAGCAACTACGGCAGAAGCAACAGGAGATACTACGGGTGACGCTTCCATAAAAACGTCCCCTGAAGATACTGCCAATGAGAAGGAGAAAACTGGAAAAGAATACAAATATCCTGCACTGGATAATCTTTTGGAAGAGTCGGAACAGAATAAAGCCTGGCACAAGGTATCCATTGGCATATCAGGAGCAATTTTCAGCCCTATGAGGGAATATAGAGAAATATCATATGGATCCTCCGTAGAGCCTGCAGATACTTCCTGCCACAAAAAGGCTGCAACCAAGTCATTGCGAAATGATTTCAATTTTGATAAATATGACCATAAAATGCCTGTATCTTTTGGCATTTCAGCAAGAGTTAACCTTAACGGGGTCTTGGCTTTAAGCACAGGAATAAACTATACCAGGTATGAATCCAAACGCACCAATTATACGCAGGGATATACAAAAAGTTCAACACAGAATGTGCATTACATTGGGATACCTGTAAGGTTTGACCTGATACTTGCAGACAGCAAGAACTTGAGCTTATATTTGGGAGCAGGAATGCAGGTAGACAAATGCCTATGGGCAAAAGCCTGGGGTGAAACTCTACATGAAAAGGAATTCCTCTGGTCCGTAACATGCGCGGGAGGACTTCAGGTGAATCTCTCACCTACAGCAGCGCTGTACCTTGAACCGGAAATCAGCCGTGCCCTGAACACAGGCTCACTGCAGACATACAGGACTGAAGAGAATTCAACTATATGCTTGAGGGCCGGACTCCGTTTTACATTAAAATAAAATACGCCCCTCCGGTGCCGCATAGCGTGAGCCAATCACCCCGCCAAGCTCCTGTTGAAGGTAGTTGGAGAGAATTTCCACATCCTGGCCGAGATTGCTTTCAAGAAGGCGTGCATGGCGGAATATGCCATTGCTGCCAAGGTTCTCCATATTGTAGCTGATGCCGGCTATTGTGTAAGTGCGGGAAAGGTCTACAGGAAGGTATGCTCCTGAAGCTTTGTCCAGAACTTCTACATTTGACACTCTGCGCTCTCCCGGGACGATATGGCTGTAAAGCTTGCCCTCTCCCATCACTACAGGTGAAGGTATACGGGAATTTATCTTAAATCTGATTCCGCTTACCTGCATAAAGCTGCCATCCTCCATAGGTGCATACATTGCAGTCACCTCCAGAGCCTCCATCAGCTGCGCACCTGTCATTGTTGCGGTACAGGCCGTATTGTTGAACGGGAATACTGAAAGAAGCGTATTGTAAGTCACCGGACCTTGGGGAATATCTGCCCTTATTCCACCGCCGTTTATCATGGCAATATCAGCATCAAGCATTACGCGGAATGCATCTGTGCAGAAATTGCCTATAGGGGCCTCCTTATAGCGTACAAGCCATTTCCTATCCGTTTCAAAAACGTTTAAATGCGTTTTGCACTCACCTATAACTTTCTCACCTTCTGCAAGAAGATCCTCCTTTATCTTCCCGATGAATTCCTTAATTTCTTCATCTTCACGAATCTCCTCTACCGGTACAAGTCCGGCCGAGATATCTCCATCTGCAGACAAGGTGAGCACACCTATATTCTGGAACTTTATTCCAGTGGAGGCAAGGTGGACAGGCTTGTTGCGGGAATTGTATAGAATACTGTCGGGAATAACGGAATGGGCATGTCCGTCCAGCACTGCATCTATCCCATGGGTATTTGCTATCAGGGAAACGGATGTTGGGAAGTCTTCATACGGCGGGGTGTACGGCATGTCCCCCAGGTGGGAAAGGGCTACCACATAATCTGCCCCCTCTGCCCTGGCCTTGTCTACACTCTGCTGCAGGGTTGCATAGAACTCTTCCTGGCAGAAAGTGTACTTCTTGTTTCCGTCAGTGTCAAGGAATGTCTTTGGAGATACGCTGATCACTGTTGCCGGAGTTGTTACGCCTACAAATGCCACATCCACGTTGCCATAGCGGACAATTTCGTATGGTGTGTGGACCATCTCCCCGGTATTCAGGTCTTTAAAGCTTGCGCACAGCACTTTTGCATCAAGCTTTTCCATCAGGGCTGTATGCTGCGGCATTCCGTAATCAAATTCATGGTTCCCGGGTACAGCAAAGTCATAACCCACCTGGTTCATTATGTCAATTACCTTCTCCCCGCTGCTTATCACCCCTATTGCCTCACCCTGAATGAAGTCTCCGCATGAGACAGTTGCAACGTATGGAGTTTCCTGCAGTTTCTGCTGCTTGAGGCCCGCCATTGCCGCATATCCGTCCACTGCACAGTGGACATCATTGTCAAACAGCACCACTACAGGGCTCTGCGGAAGGTCACGGCAACTGTTCAGGAACAGGAGTGCCAGACATCCTGCAAGGAAGAGGCCTGCCAAGGATTCCTTAAGGGGCATGGTGGTGCCATGTTTTTTCATCGGGAAGAATTTCATGGGAAAAACAATATCCTTTGCTGTTGAGATTTACTGCTGCAAACGGTCTATGTAAAGCACTCCGCTCAAATGGTCCACCTCATGCTGGAAGATTACCGCAGTGAACCCCTCAATGCGCTCCTGTACAACCTTCTGCTGCTCCAACGAGTAGTACTGTATTGTAACCCAGGTGTGACGCATTACCTCATGACGCTGGTTTGGAACTGAAAGGCACCCCTCCGGACCGGGAGCAAGCTCTTCTGATGCCTCTATGATTGAAATGTTGGGATAAACCTCAAACGGTTCACCCTCCTTGTCAAACCTCTGTACCGCCACTACTCTCCTGTTGATGCCAATCTGCGGGGCCGCAAGGCCCACGCCGTCTACCTCCGGATGGGTAACAGTCTCCACCATTCTCTTTGCCAGCGCTGCATAAAGGCCACTCTCCATTGCCTTTACGCCCAAATCCGCTGAAGTATCTCTCAATACCTTCAAGTCCTCCTCATTATCAATCTTATAAACCTTAAGGACTGTATCCTGTGCCCCCAGAAATATCTCCTTCTCAATCTCTGTAAAATCACCCTTGCTGCTGCAAGAACATACCGCCGCACCAATCACCGCCACTGCTGCAGCCAACTTGAAAAATCTCTTAACCATATATAGAATATTTTTCACAAATATAATAAAATGCCCATTATGACGTCGTCCCAATGGGCAACTGGCTTAATTTTTGCCCATTGGGACGACGTCCTAATGGGCAGTATTACAAAAAAGTTGATTAACTTTACAAAAAACAAAATTGAGCAATAATATGAAAAGAGTATTGTTAACAGCGCTATTGGCGCTATTCGCCGCAACGGCATTCTGTCAGACAAATACAGAGAAGTTCAAGGATTTTGCAGTTACCTACGAGGGCAAGACACAGAAGCTTTCCGATTTTGTAGGTAAAGGCAAGTATGTTCTTGTAGATTTCTGGGCAAGCTGGTGCCCTCCTTGCAGGGCAGAGATCCCTAACCTGGTAAATGTTCACAACAAGTACAAGAGTGACAAATTCACAGTCCTGGGTGTTGCACTCAACGATAAGCCTGAAAACTCCAAAAAGATCATGAAGAGCCTGGGCATCACCTACCCGCAGATTCTTAATGCAGGCAATGAGGTTGCCCATCTGTACAATATCACAGGAATTCCTGAAATCATGCTTTTTGGTCCCGACGGATCCATCCTTGCCCGCCATTTGAGAGGGCCGATGATTGAGGAGATAGTAAAGGAGGTCCTACAGCAGCACAAAAACAGCAAATAATAACAAAACCGCCCATTAGGACGTCGTCCCAATGGGCTATATTTACATAAAATGATGAAAAAGAAAATCATCTTCATCTGCCACGGCAACATTTGCCGCAGCCCCATGGCTGAATATGTAATGAAGCATCTTGTAAAGGAACAGGGAAGAGAGGGCGAGTTTGAGATTACATCCGGAGCCGTATCCCGCGAGGAGATAGGGAATGATATCTATCCCCCTGCAAAGCGCAAGCTGCAGGAGAAGGGTGTGGAGTTTTCAAAGCACAGGGCCCACCAGATTACTCCCGACGAATTTTCAGAGAATGACATCATCATAACCATGGACTCCTCAAACATGAGGCTCCTTGGAAGAATTGTTCCCAACTGGGAAGAGACCGGAAAGGTACATTTGATGATGGAATACGCCGGCTCAACGCGTGACGTTGCAGACCCTTGGTACACCGGTGACTTTGAGCAGACCTACCAGGATGTGCTTGCCGGCTGCACCGGACTCCTTAATATGATTTAGGCTGCAACAGGCCTTCATTTCAAAATAAGAGGGTGACTCAAAAGCTTTTGAGTCACCCTCTCTTTTATTCAATGCCACCAGCTGTTTTTGGCAACATTACCGTTATTTCACTTATTTTTACGTCTCTTTTTAGCGTAATGCTTTCTCCTGTACCTCTTTCTGGTATATTTGAGTACAACTGCAAAGATAAGCCCTGCAAATACCAGGAAGATCAGGATATAGGTCCATGCAGAGGCGCTGTCGCCCTTTACACGGCTCCACATGCGGAGGAGCTTCTCTGTTCCAACATCGTGCATCATGCCGCATTTCTCAATTATAGTGCGCGCCGGATACATTACCGGGTTTACACATACCGAGTCAGCCTCCGGGCCAAAGAAGTAGCTTGCATCTACAGGCTCATATTCCTCTTCGTCTGTCATGCTTTCCAGAACCTCATCTCCTCCTATCGCACTTACGTAGCCTGTCATGTCCATATTGCGGACTGCATTCTCCGGCTTGCACATGAAGTTGATGAAATATCTTGCCGCCTTAATGTTCTTTGCATATTTTGGAATTACCCAGCCGTCAAACCATACAGAACTTCCGGTTTCCGGAATCTGGTACTTGAGTTCCAGACCTATTTCAGAGGCCTCATCAATTGCCCACTGTGCATCACCGCTCCAAGAGAGGTTGATCCAGGCAAGCTCCTTGGTCATCTGCTCCTTTCCAAAGTCTGCCTCCCATCCTGCTACAGACTCCTTAAAGCTGTTGAGATAATTCTCAACCATCTTCACAGACTCATCTGATACGTCAAATGTAATATTCTCAAGGCTCTTCTCTCCGGATGCTATCTTTTCCTCATTCAGGGAAATCAGGAATGAAGAGTATACATCCCTGTACGCGTCCTTCATAAGGACCTTTCCCTTGTAGGCAGGGTTTGCAAGCACATCCCAGGTTACTGCCTCCTCATCTGAAATGTATTTGGGATTGTAGATAAGTCCCACTGTACCCCACATGTATACAACGCAGTATTCGTTGGCGTCCTTGCCATTGCCGTCTACCTGGCTCAGCTTGTCAGCTATATATGGGGCAATGTTGCCAAGGTAGTTTGGGGTAGGGCCAAAGTCCTTATCTATGGGGATAAGAAGGTCATTCTTGAGCATCCTCTCAATAATATAGTCGGAAGGGCATACCACGTCATAATCCTCGTGGCCAAGCTCAATCTTTGAGAGCATGGTCTCATTAATGTCAAATGTCTGGTAAATGATGGTTACAGACTCTCCAGTCTGCTCTTTATACCATTGTTCAAATTCTCCAATCATCTCCTCATCTATGTAGTCTGCCCAGTTGTACACTTTAAGGATTTTCTCCCTTCCCTGTGAACAGCCTGCAAGCACAAGGGCTGCAACAATAAAGTATAACAGTCTCTTCATCTTATTTTACTGCAGCATTTTTGGCGTTGCGCATCTTTCTGATGTTCACTACAATCAGCAGCACAAGCACACCTAAAAACATAATGGTGATCAACGGACGCAGCTCAGGGGTAAGACCGCCTTTGCGGGCATCTGTATAAATGTATGTAGATAGGGTATCCAACCCTACTGTTCCTCTGGTAAAGAATGTGATTGCAAAATCATCCAATGACATTGTAAACGCAAGGATGAATCCTGAAATCATTCCCGGCTTGAGCAACGGCATAAGCACTTTGCGCAATGCCTGGTACGGTGTTGCTCCCAAATCCAGCGCCGCCTCATAGATATTGGGGTTCATCTGGGTAAGTTTAGGAAGCACGTTGAGCACTACGTATGGGGTACATAGGGTGATGTGCGCCAGAATTACTGTTGCATATCCCTGGCTTATGTGCAGGAAGACGAACAGAAGGAACAGCGACACACCTGTAATTATGTCGGGATTAAGGATAGGGATATTGTTCAGGAATGTGATTGCCTGCTTGCCCCTGCCCCTCATGTTGTGGATTCCTATGGCCGCCACTGTTCCCAGCACTGTTGCCACAGATGCAGCAACAAGGGCAATGAGAATGGTATTCTCAATGGCAGAAACAAGAGATCCGCTACCCTGCATATCTCCTGTAAAGAGATTGCTGTAAAGCTTGGTTGAGAAGCCTGTCCAGTTTCCCAAAACCTTGCTCTCTGTAAAAGAGAAGATTGCTATAAACACTATTGGAGCATAAAGCACCACCAGCAGCAACCATATATAACACTGTGCAAAAAACTTCTTCATAGCTATACAACCCCGTTAACCTCTTTCTTATTGTCCTGCAATAAGGATGTTATACCAATGATTATGAGCATCACCAATGAAAGGGCCGCTCCGTAGTTCCACATTGAGGAGTTTATGTTCTCCTGAATGATTGTACCAAACAGCTTTATCTTGTTGTTTGTAAGGAATTCAGAAATTGCAAAGGTACTTACCGTTGGCATGAACACCATCATCACACCGCTGATGACACCCGGCATTGAAAGCGGAACCTGAACCTTCCAGAACACCTGCCAAGGGGTAGCGCCCAAATCAGACGCCGCCTCTGCATACGACTTGTCCATTTTGCTCAAGATGTTGTAGATAGGATAAATCATAAACGGAAGATAGTCGTATACCATACCCACAATAAGGGTACCCTTTCCAAGCTGTATTCCAAGCATATGGAACAGCTCCGCAGTAGCCAGTGTACGCATAAGGGCATTTATCCACATTGGGAGGATAAACAGCACCACCGTAACTGCACTCCTGTTGAGGTTCCTGTTAGCCAGAATCCACGCAGCAGGATAGCCCAGCAGAATACAGATAAGGGTATTCTCAATGGCCACCTCCAGCGAGAGGGCAAATGTTCCAATGGCATCCGCATCGGTAAGGAACTTTGTGAAGTTTCCAAAAGTAAAGTTTCCCGACGAATCCTGGAAAGCATAAAGTATGATGATAATAAGAGGGAGTGCTACAAACAGCACCAGAAAAATGGCATAAGGCAATGCCCAAGTGCTCCTCTTACTGAATCTGCTCATTATTCTTCACAATTTTAATGTCCGCAGGGGCAATATTAATACCAACAAGGTCTCCCTTGTCCCAAACATCAGTTGTATCAACCCAGATATGGTCTCTGTCATCTGTCATGATAGTAAGGTGATAGTGGTCTCCCTTATAAATAAAGAAATACACATCTCCCTGAAGCATGCCCTGCTCCTGATGGTCAATCAGGTCTACCTTGTCAAAATCCACCTGAACCTTAACCTTCTCACCTGCAGCAAAACCCTCAAGAGGAAGACACTCGAATGTCTCATACAGGAACTTCACATGAGTCTCGTCCACAACCTCGCCATCAAACGTATTGCATGTCCTCTCCTTGTGCATTACCTGAATGTCTGCAGGCCTGATGATAAGTCCAACCTCCTGGTCTGGAGCAAAAGCATTATAATCCTGAATCATAAGCTCATACCCTTTATCGGTCTCCACAAACATCTCATAATGGACACCCTTGAAGGTACACGACTTCACCTTTGCAGTGAACTGCGCGCTCTCAAGATTCCTCACAATATAGATATCCTCCGGACGCACAACCACATCAACAGGGGCATTCTCGCCGAATCCCTCATCAATGCACTCAAACTCGTGCCCTGCAAACTCCACAAGCTTATCCTTCACCATTGTTCCGTTAAGGATATTTGACTCACCAATGAAATCGGCCACAAAAGAGTTCTGCGGCTCGTTATAGATATCTGTAGGGGTGCCGATCTGCTGGATCTTTCCCTCGTTCATTACAATGATAGTATCAGAAAGGGTAAGGGCCTCCTCCTGGTCGTGGGTAACATAGATGAAGGTAATGCCCAGTTTCTTGTGCATCTCCTTAAGCTCAATCTGCATATCCTTACGCATCTTGAGGTCCAGGGCAGAAAGAGGCTCATCAAGAAGAAGCACCTTTGGCTGGTTTACAATAGCTCTCGCAATGGCTACACGCTGCTGCTGTCCGCCGGAAAGTGATTCGACATCTCTATCCTCATAGTCAGTCATGCTCACCATCTTCAAGACCTTTCGAACCCTCTTGTCGATCTCGTCCTCAGGGACTTTGTGAAGTTTGAGACCGAATGCAATGTTCTCATATACATCAAGATGAGGGAACAATGCATAGCGCTGGAATACCGTATTTACCGGACGCTCATGGGCCGGCATGTCAGTAATATCCGTACCGTTAATTAAGATTTCGCCTGAATCAGGTGAACCGAAGCCGGCAATCATACGCAAAAGAGTGGTCTTACCGCAGCCGGAAGGACCAAGCAAAGTAAGGAATTCACCCTGCTTTACAGAAATGCTGACATCACGTAGAATACACTTCTCGCCGAAGCTCTTGGATACGTTCTTGATTTCAATAATATTATCGTTATTTGCCATCGCTAGTCTTTCTTAATTTTGTTGAACAACTTTTTGCCTGCGTCGGTCAGGTTCATCTTCCAAGTAAGTCCGATGTTTAAGTAGTGTCCTGCCGTCAAGTTAGTGTTTGATGCCCAAATGGCATGTAGTCGTACATCTTTGTAGGATTTGAATGGGAAGAATTCCGCACCTGCTCCGTAGAATATGTTGTCTCCAGTGAAATCGTATCCGAAATTGTCTTCCGTGACTCGTTCCCAACCTACTTTTGCAAAGGCTCGTCCCCATTCCCATTCATATGATGGAGAAAACTGCAGGGTAAAGTCACTTGTGAATGCTTTCTTCATTTCTACAGCCCTGGTTGCATATTCCAGATCAAATCTGAAGTCTCCGAAATAGAATCTGTTACCAAGATTGAGGGCTTTCACATATTGACCTTTGTCAAACTGCCAAAGGTTTGTTGTCCAGTAGGATTCATAATGCTCCCATTCGCCCCTCCAGACAAGAGCATAAGCGAATTGATTAAAGATTTCGTAGGTTGAAAAAGGTGAGTTTGTAAACTGAAACTGGAGTGTGTGTCCTTCAGCCGGATACCATCCTGCTGAAATACCCCACTGCCAAGGTGAACAGCTGTTCCACCAAAGCGAGTTCATTTCCCAATATGAGTCAAAATCGTATGTGTCGTACTCGAAACTACCGACTTTGACATCTTCTTTACCTGCTGTTACAAAGAAAGAATCGTTGTCGTAGGTGAGGGTAAGCCAGTTGGTATTACCAAATCCAAGCTCATCGCTACCATCAAATTTAGCGATGCAATGATTGAGACTGTAATATAAATTCGGACAGATCTGGCCATTGATGTCTATATACAGACCATTTCCGCCAAATCGTCCTGCTTTTTCTGCAAAGTCGTGACTATAATCAAATCTTGCATCCAGAGAGATGTCTGGAATATAATCAACGCTTGTATTTTGCTCTTCCTGCGCCATCAGCGCGGCGTTGCTCATAGTCAAAATGACTACCAATAATGTAAACAGCCTTTTCATCTACACAAATTAACGAGTAAAAATATAAATTCTGTTAAGATTTACCAATATAAATTACCATTTTGGTCTCAAAAAATTGATCCGTGGTCCAAGATGAAATCGGCCATTGGCATACAGAGCCTTTTTTCATCTTGAATTTTGCCATTGCTGTGGAGATCTCTTCAGCGAGGTCGCCTCCTTTAAGATACAATATGCCTTCCGTATATTTTCCTTTTACCCACGGCATGAAATTCTCGAGGGCTGTCACTGCGCGTGATACGACGAAGTCGAAAGTCTCCGGAAGAGATTCCGCTCGTGCATTGACAGTAGTTACATTCTTGAGCTCCAGTCCATTGCTGACTTCTGTTGCAACTGTTATCTTCTTTCCTATCGAGTCACATAAAGTGAATGATGCATGGGGGAAGATTACGGCCAGAGGTATGCCTGGAAAGCCTCCTCCGGTACCGAGATCAAGAATCCTGAAAGGTTCTGCAAGAGCATAAGGGCCTTCGCCACGGAGGCGGTCATATATGTCGGGCATCTCATTCCTGAGGTATGCGGCGATACCGAGCGAGTGCAGAACATGATGTCTGTACAGTTCGTCTATATCCTTGCGTGATACAACGTTGATCTTCGAGTTCCAGTCGCGATAGAGGGCTTCCATCCTGCGGAACTGATCCATCTGTTCTGCAGTTACTTCCGGGAACTTTTCTTCTATTATGTCTTTGAATTCTTCGAATGTCATTTTTTATATGTATTAGGTCCCTCGACAAGCTCGGGATGACAGTGAAACAAGCTTAGGATGACAGTGAAACAAGCTTAGGATGACAGTGAAACATGATGCTGCTTATAACAATTCATCTGAATAGTCCATCATTTTAAGGAGCTGCGCTTTCGCACGTCGTATCTTTGTCTTGACAGTATTTATCGGTATGTCAAGTGCATCTGCAATTTCCTTATAACCGAAGTTGTCGATCAGATTCATTTTTGCCACAACCTTGTAATCATCCTTCAGTTTCTCGATATTCGTCAGCCATTTGTCATATTCCTGCTGATTGATGATGTCTTCTTCCGGATTATGCATGGTGGCAGGTATCTCTTTCAGCTCGGCAATATCCTCATTTATGGATGTGGTAGGCATGTTCGTCTTTTCGCGGTCATGTCTGCTCAGATGATCGAATGCGGTGTTGCGGGCGATTCTGTACAGCCATGTCGAGAACTTGTAATCCGGATTATATGATCCGATCTGGCTGAACGCTTTCTGAAAGCTTTCCAGACAGATGTCCTCCACGTCTTCCTTCTGGATGACATAACGTGCTATATGGCTTTTGACACCGGCATTGTACCTTGTATAAAGGACAATGAAAGCCGCCTGATTCTGCTCGTTCGCGAGCCTTACAAGGTCGGTGTCGGGCATGTTAGTGAGCTTCGAGCCAGTTGTTTCCATGATTGCATTCTACAGTTAAAGGTATTGACAGGCTTATTACATTCTCCATTTCCTCGCTAACGATCTTCTTCAGGACTTCTACCTCTGACGGGAATGCATCGAACATTAGTTCGTCATGTATCTGGAGCACCATGCGGCTCTGCAGACCTTCTGCGGCAAGCCTCTTGTCCACATTGATCATGGCCAGCTTGATTATGTCTGCTGCAGTACCCTGGATGGGTGCATTTATGGCATTCCTTTCTGCCAGCGAGCGTACTGTGGCGTTCTTTGAGTTGATGTCAGGAAGGTAACGTCTTCGTCCGAATATTGTTTCCACATATCCTGTCTCCCGTGCCGCAGCAACGGTGTCATCGATATATGATGAGATGGCAGGGAAGTTGGCGAAGTAATCCTCTATAATCTTCTTGGCTTCGGCTCTGCCGATCTTCAGACGCTGGGAAAGTCCGAATGCTGAGATTCCGTACATTATGCCGAAATTGGCTGTCTTGGCTATACGACGCTGATCCGCAGTGACTTCTTCTATGTCGATGCCGAAAATCTTTGCTGCTGTCATGGCATGTACATCCTGACCGTTGCGGAAGGCTGCGATCAGGTGCTGGTCACAGCTGAGATGTGCCATTATCCTGAGCTCGATCTGAGAATAGTCGGCTGAGACTATCACTCCGTCCGGACGGCTGGATATGAAGGCCTTCCTGATCTCCTTGCCCCTTTCTGTCCTTATAGGAATGTTCTGGAGGTTGGGCTTCGAGGAACTGAGCCTTCCTGTAGCTGTAAGCGCCTGGTTGAAGGTGGTGTGTATCTTTCCTGTTATAGGAGAGACGAAGGTCGGGAACGGCTCGATATAGGTGGAGAGCAGTTTCTTTACTCCTCTGTATTCCAATATCTCGTTCACT
This sequence comes from uncultured Bacteroidales bacterium, assembly GCA_937901105.1. GTDB lineage: Bacteria > Bacteroidota > Bacteroidia > Bacteroidales > UBA932 > Egerieousia. Next base: position 18,219 of record CALCHD010000107.1, read on the forward strand.
ATAGGATGCTTGTCTGCAATTCCGTTCAGCGTTTCTTCGTCAGTAGGGTAGCTGTAACGCACTCCGGCCTTAGGCTTGACCTTGGGGTCGAGCTTCATCTTCTCGAAAAGGAGTATGCCTATCTGCTTCGGCGACATAATGTTGAGATCAGGCTCATCTGCCATCTCCCTTATATGTTCCTGTATCTCATTCATTTCGACGGCAAGCCCGGACGCATACTTCCTCAGCTGGACCAGATCTATCTTGACCCCTTCCAGCTCCATTTTTGAAAGCACTTTCAGAAGCGGCTCCTCCATAGTTTCATAAAGATGGCAGAGATTCATGGACTCCATTTCTTCATGAACCCTTTCGCCTATGAGCAGGGTAGCTGCAACCTCAGGAAGGTGGTCGGTATTTTCGCTGCTCTCTTCCGGCACCTCGTCGAAAAGCGACAGAGGCTGGGCTTCCTCCGCAGCCGGGGCACTGTCTTCCAGATTGATGTTCAGGTAGGTTCTGGCCAGAATCTCGATCTTATGGCTTTTTTCGGGATTGATGAGGTAGTGCATCAGCTCTATGTCCCTGAGCTGTCCGTTCAGCTCGATCCCATTGTAGCTCAGGATATTGCACTGCTGCTTGATGTCGTAGCCGTATTTGACTGTCGAACTGTCGGAGAGCATGTCTATGAATTCTTCAGCAGGTCCCGATGCTGTTATACACTCCCCGTCGTTCATTGCAGCTGCGGTGATGCTCCTTATCTTTGTGAAATAGCCGGACAGCTCACCTGAAGTCATGACCGAACATGATCCGGAAACTTTTGCAGCCTTGCACACTTCTTCAGCGCTGACGACCTTGTATTCCAGCTGCTTGTCTTCGCGCTTGTCAATGATCTGAACATTGCCAAGGAATTTTCTGAGTGATCCGAATTCATACAGCTCGAAGAGGTCTGCCACCTCCGGTGCGTAATTCAGAGTGACCTCCATGTCTTCGCTCGACACATCAAGTGCTATATCAGTCTTTATCGTTACCAGATCGTGGCTTAGTCCGATATGTCCACGTGCATTTTCAAAGGCCTCCCTCTGCTTGGGAGTGAGTTCTTCTATATGGGCGTATATGTTCTCTACGTTATCGTATTTTGCTATGAGCTTTCCGGCTCCCACTTCTCCTACGCCTTTAACTCCCGGGACATTGTCCGACGAGTCTCCGCATATGGTAAGAATCTCTATGACCTGTTCCGGACGTGATATCCCGTACTTCCCGCATACCTTCTCTACGTCAATCAGTTCATTGTCACTGCCGGATTTGCCTGGTTTGTATTGGATTATATGTTCGGAAATAAGCTGGCCATAATCCTTGTCAGGAGTAACCATATACACATCGAAACCTTCCTTTTCGGCTCTTTTGGCCATAGATCCGATCACGTCATCCGCCTCGAAACCCTTTACCATCAGCACCGGAAACTGCATTGCCCGGCAAAGTCCGCATAGAGGCTCCAGGGAATCTATGATAAGCTGGGGTGTTTCCTGTCGGGTTCCCTTGTATTCCGGGTACATCTCATGCCTGAAAGTGCCTCCCGGAGGGTCAAACGCTATTGCCAGATGGGTCGGCTTTTCTCGTTCTATGAGCTCAAGTATGTATTTTGTAAATCCGAAGAGGATGGACATGTCCGCACCTTTGGAGTTGATCATAGGATGACGCAGGAATGCGTAGTACATCTTGAAGATCAGTGCGTGTCCGTCGATCAGGAATAGCTTTTTGTCCATATTTTTGATGTTCGTCAAATGAACCTCAAAGATATGAAAGTTTCATGAAAAGGGGAGTGACTTCGGAAACTATTTTCAAAAAATGTTTCCTTTATGGAAAATGCTTGCTACAGAACTTTCCGCGTCAGCAGATTCAGCGGTCCTGATCATTCCGTCGGATCCAAGTGCTATGACCCTGCTGCATGCCTTCAATCCCTCGTGCAGGTCATGTGTTGAGAAGATTACAGCAGGAGAATCCTTGTCTTTACAAATATTTTTAAGTGCTTGAAGGACAGATATCTTGTTCTCAGCATCGAGGAATGCTGTCGGTTCGTCCAGAAGAATCACTCCGGCATGCTGCACCAGCGATGCCGCAATGCATGCCTTCTGGAACTCGCCGTCGCTGAGAGTGCTTATGTCCCTGTCTTTCAAATGTGTTATTTCCAGCCTTTCCAGAGCATCACTCAGAGCAGTTTCATCCTGTTCCGAAAGTTTTCCTGCCATATCCGTCTGCTTGAAGCAGCTTACTTTAACGAAGTCCCTGACGGTGAATCCCTTGACTTTCGGGATGCGTGACGGAATCATGGTGACTCTGCATCCTGGGTCCTGCAGTCCGGCAATGGCTTTCAGAAGTGTCGTCTTACCGCTGCCGTTAGCTCCACACAACATTATGCAGTCCCCCTCATCGATGTCAAACGATACGTTTTCATATAACACCTTCTTTCCATGTCCTATCGTCATGCCGTCAATATGTGTCAGTGTTCTCCTCATAGTTCCGGTCTTTTAAGCATTATATATAATATGACTGGGATGCCGAGAAGAGCCATCGTACTTGCAACCGGCATAGGGGAGGGTGTCATTCTTGAAATCAGGTCTGCGCATACTCCTATCAGACCTCCGGTCAGAAGGGAAGCGGGTAGGACTGCCTTGTGGGCTGAGGTGCTCAGCAGCGCCTTGGCTATGTGGGGGCCGATGATGCCCACGAAGCCGAGCGGGCCGCAGAATGCGGTCACAGCTCCGGTCATTAGGCTGCAGCTCAGCAGTGCAGACAGACGTATCTTTGAGGGGGTTCCTCCTGAGAGTTCTGTGAATTCATCTCCGAAGAGTATGAGGTCCAGTCCTTTATGGTTAAATGACGCAATTATCAGTCCGGCAGCGAGTGTTCCGGCTATGATTACTGTTTCTGTCCATGTGGTATTAGAGAAACTGCCGGCAGACCAGCTGTAGAATATCTTGAGACTCTCTGCATCAGAGCTGAACTGGAGTATGGAGACTATGGCTGTGATGATGAATCCTAGCATGACTCCGAAAATAAGGAGTATGGATGCGTTGCGGAACCTTCCGGACGCATATAGGATTATGGAAGCAGCGCCAGCCGCTCCGGCTGCGGCGGCAATGGCAACGGGGGTTCCTCCAAGTGATGCTCCGGCGTACATAGTCGTGAGAGCCGCTCCCAGAGCTGCACCACTGCTTATGCCCATGATGTGCGGATCGGCAAGCGGGTTTCGGAATATACTCTGTATCTGGGCTCCTGATAGGGCCATGGCTGCCCCGGCAAACAGTGCTGTGGCCATGCGAGGCAGACGCAGATGCAGTAAAATGTCGGATCCTGCGTATCCTCCCCAAGTGATATCGGCCAGGCATGCTATAGCAAGCAGAACTATGCCGGTTGCAATGACTATGATATGTCTTTGACTTGTCATGCTGCAAATTTAAGAATTCTTGCTGTATTTGTCATGTTTTGCGTATATCTTGCAGCCTCGGGAATAAATTTTATAATTTAGAATTAGAAAAATTCCAAAATAGCTTGGAATTTTGAAAAAATAGTTTCATATTTGCAATGGACTTAAACTAAAAATGAAATTGATATGAAAAAGATCGCTTTGACCTTGATAAGCCTTGCGGCATTTGCTGCAGCACTTTCGGCTGATGACAGACCGATGGCTTTTGAGAAACTCCCGGTTCCAGCAAAGGAGTATATACAGACAAACTTTCCTGGCGAGAAGACAACCATGGTAACCAAAGATGATGATCTCATCTTTGCAGACTACACCG
>CALCHD010000108.1 GCA_937901105.1 uncultured Bacteroidales bacterium
TAGATGTTGAAATAGCCAAGAATTATATGGATAAGCTGCCGGATAATATAAGAGAACAGGTTAGGAATAAGCAGTCTGGAGACAATCCTCTTCTAGTGGTTATGAAATTTGGAAAATCAATAAAAGGAAAATTATGAATAAGGGTGTAATTATTTTGCTAGGGATGCTTCTTTTTGCATCATGTAATGAAGGTGGTGTGAAAAATATGGAATATCACACACCTGAATATTATTTTGATAATACAATTGAAGTTACAGGAGAACTGCTGGAGGCGGAATATATCTCATCAAATATATTCAAATGTTTTTACACGCCATACGGTTTCCTTGGGAGTATGCGCAGTAAAGAAGATAAGATGGTGCACCTGGCTGATTTGAAAACTGGAGAGATTGAAGTTTCTGCGTGTTCATTTGGCAGGGGACCAGAAGAAATCTTGATAGGTTCACCTGATTTGGCGTTATATAACAATAGCCTGTATCTGTTAGATCAGCGTACAGATAAGATTAAGAGGGTAGATATTGAGGGAGATACGCTTAAAACTTATGATTTGCAAAAACTGGCATTGGATCAGCCTGCATTCTTTTTAGAGTTGCAGGTAGTCAATGATTCTTTATTTGTTGTCTTGGCAGAAGATTTCAACTCTGTGAAGAAGATTATGCTTGTAGATAAGGATAATAATGTTCTTGATTGTCTTGAGTATAAACTTTTAGATGATGAAAGAGTGGATCAAACTGCATATAAGTATAATGTAGAGATGGAACTGTCTCCTTGTAAAAGTTATCTGTTTATAAGCAGCAGGCTATTCGGTTATATATCTAAATATAAGATTGAAAATAATAAGATATCACTGTTGGACAAGAAGGCTTTGGTAGAACCAAAATACATCGTTAAAGATAAATCACCTTTGATTAAGCAAGATAATATCAATCTTAATAATGTAATTTATGTTGGTGATAATTATATGTATATGATTGCAAATCCAGAAAGCCAGAAGGAGACAAATGAGAGAAGTGCAAAATCAAGAGCTGAAGGTAAGCTGATGGATGGTATACCTGATAACGAAAGCTTTGTACTCGTTTTTGATTATAATCTGAATTTGCTTAAGAAATATAAGGTAGACAGCAATATAAGGCACTTGGTGTTGACCCCTGAAAATTCAATAGTGTATGCGCTGGATTATAGGGAGAATAGATTGAAAAAATATACTTTGCCAGGTTTAGAATAGCAAATTGATGAGTGATGGCTTTATTAAGGTGTTTGCTTATAGCAGCTTTATTTATTGGTGTTGTTGAAAATGTGTATTCCCAATCAGCAAGTGAGGGTGGACAATATCATTTTACAATGTCTCTCCAGGATGTGATAGAGACTGCACATGCACAGTCTCCGTCTGCAGTGTTGGCAAAACATAATTTCATTGTAAACTATTGGCAGTTCAGAACTTATAAAGCGCAATTTCTACCTGCGCTTAATTTGCAGGGAAGTTTGGGAAATTATAACCGTTCACTTGTTCCATTGCAGGATGCGCAGACCGGTGAGATAGGATATTTGGAGAACAATAACCTTTCCAATACATTGGGCATTTCTGTAGATCAGAACTTGCCTTTTACGGGTGGCTCACTTTCTATTGTAACTTCACTGAACAGGCTTGACCAGTTCTCCCCTGCTGATATGGTTACATATAACTCACAACCGGTTAAGATAACTTACAGCCAGCCTATAAATGCCTATAACTCTTTAAAGTGGGAGAAGAAGATAGAACCAAAGAGGTTTGAACTGGCCAAAAGGGAGTATTTGAGCGCTATGGAGAGTATCACCGTTACAGCCACAACATATTTCTTTGATCTTCTTTTGGCGCAGAAGAAAGTGGAGATGACTCAGGAGAGCTACTGCAATACAGGGCAAATGTACAGAATTGCAAGAGAGAGGTTTGCTATTGGATCCATTACAAAGGACGAACTGCTGCAAATGGAACTCAAGTTGCTCAATGACAGTTTGGCTATTGGGGATAATCAGCTGGCGCAGAAGACAGCTATGCAGCGCCTGCGTAATTTCCTGGGTTACAATGATAAGGTTGGCATTAGTTTGAAGGAGCCTCCCATGAATATGGATATTGTCATTGATTTTGAGGACGTGATGAATTTGATAGCCTTAAATTCTCCAGAAATTCTGGAGAATGAGATACAGATTCTTTCAGCGCATGAGGCAATAGCCAAAGCTGAATCCAATGCAGGACTGACGGCTTCTTTGTATGCGCAGTTTGGATTGAATCAGGTTGGAGAGGATTTGAATCGTGCTTACCGGTCTCCATTGGATCAGGAGATTCTGGGGCTTTCTGTTTTTCTCCCGATAGTTGACTGGGGGCTGGGTAAAGGGAAAGTTAAGGTTGCCAAATCGCAGGCAAAAGTGGTAGAGAGTCAGATTGAGCAGGCCGAGAACAAGTTGCGTGAGGATATTACATTGCAAGTTTTAAGGTTTAATCAGCAAGGGGGACAGTGCAATGTCTCCAGGAAGGCTGACGAGGTAGGCAGGAACAGGTACGCCACCACAAAGGAGAGATTTCTGAACGGTACGGTGAGTGTTACTGAACTCAATAATGCGCAACACGAGATGGACAATGCCAGATTGCGCTATTTGCAGGAGTTGAGCAATTATTGGATATATTATTACAGCATACAGAAGGCAACTCTTTTCAATTTCATTACAAACGGGAAAGTTGATGCAAATTTTGAGGAACTTACAAATGAATAGACTGCACCTCTTTGGAACCATAATCTTGGCTGCAGCCATCTTTTCATGCAAAGGGAAGGCTGAAGATGAGTCAGCGCAGCTGGCCAGGGATACATATCGCATAGAGAAAAATATGGTGGATACCATACACCTGATTAATAGGGCTTTCAGCCGGGAGACCGTCAGTAACGGAACGCTTAAAGGAGTCACCAAAGCTGAATTGAGGTTCAAGGGGCAGGGACTTGTAACATCTGTTGCCGTGCATAACGGCAGTCGTGTGAGAAAAGGTGATGTTATTGCAAGGCAGGAGACCCTGGCACTTCAGCTGGAGTTTGAGAGAACAGTACAAAGCCTGGAGAAAGCCAAGCTTGATCTGTATGATGCACTTATAGGTTTGGGGTTTGGTAGGGATACAGCCAGTGTCCCGGCAGATATTCTGGCAGTTGCAAAGATCCGTTCGGGCTATGCGGTTGCGTTAAACTCATATAAGATGGCGCAGCTGGCCCTGGCAAATGCAGTTCTGGTCTCACCTGTAAACGGCGTAGTTGCCAACCTTGCGGTAAAGCCTCATGAGTACAGCCAGCAGATAGCTTGTATTGTTATTGACGATTCTGCATTTGAGGTGGAGTTCAAAGTGCTGGAAGGTGAACTGCAGAACATAGCTGTAGGGAGGGAAGTTGAGGTAAGTCCATTTGCAGACCTTGCCCAGAGCTATAGCGGTACAATAAAGGAGATAAATCCGTTTGTAGATGAAAATGGGCAGATTGCTGTAAAAGCTTCAATAAAGAACAAGGGCGGAAAGCTTGTAGAGGGAATGAATGTTAAGGTACATGTGAAGAGTGCTGTGCAGTATCTTCACTCTGTGCCAAAGAGTGCAGTGGTGATGAGAGACGGTTACGATGTGTTGTTTGTGTACAACCCAAATACCGGCAAGGCAGAGTGGCGTTATGTAGATATCCTCCAGTCCAACAGTACCTCCCATGTAGTGGCAGCCAGCAAGGCCAAGAATGCCAGGCTGGAAGAGGGCGAGGCTGTAATTGTAAGCGGAAACCTTAATCTTGCAGATGAATCGGATGTGGAAATTCTTGAAAAATAAACAAAGTGGGTATGCTTGGAAAACTTGTTGAACGTCCAATAGCTGTGTCTATGACAATAGTTGCAATATTTATTGTTGGTATAGTGGCTATTGGCAAGTTACCCATATCTCTTATGCCAGATGTAGATATCCCTCAAATAACAGTGCAGGTGGGAGGGAGCGGATATTCAGCCCGAGAAATAAATGAGCAGGTGATAAAGCCTTTGAGGATGCAGCTTATTCAGGTTCCTTCGTTGCGGGAAATATGCTGTGAGTCTGTAAATGGTGGTGGATCCATATTTATGGAGTTTGACCATGAATCCGATATAGACCTCAATTTTATAGAGGTTAATGAAAAGATTGATAAGGTGCTTTCTACTCTTCCCAAAGATGTTGAGCGTCCAAAGGTTATAAAAGCAAGCGCTGCTGATATACCTGCTTTTTTTATAAATATTTCTTCTCCAGGATGTTCGCTGGAGAAATTTCTAGAGCTTGGAGTATTTGCTAAAGAGGTTATAGCCAGGAGAATAGAGCAGCTTGCGCAAGTGGCTATGGTGGATATGAGCGGAGTTTTGGGTACGCAGATATTAGTGGAGCCATACACCAGGAAGATTAATGCTCTTGGTATTAGTGCAGAAGATTTGGAGCAAGCTATTGCCAGGAACAATATTGCGTTGGGAAACCTTTCAATAAAGGACGGGCACTACAGGTGGAGCATAAGCTTTGATTCGCAAATTAGGAGTAAGGAGGATATAGAGGGCATATTCCTTAATGTAAATGGCAGGATATATCCTTTTGTGGAGTTGGCGGCTGTTAAGGAGATTGCGCAGAATCCGCAGGGAGTTGTAATGCAAGGAGATGAAAGGGCAATATCAATGGCCGTGATAAAGCAGTCTGATGCACAAATGGCACACCTGAAAAAATCTTTGGAGGAGCTTGCCGGGAGTCTTGAAAAGGAGTATCCGGATATAGAGTTCGCCGTTACACGTAACCAGACGGAATTGCTGGATTACTCAATAGACAACCTCAAGTCAAACATCCTGGTGGGAGCAATTCTGGCTGTGCTGGTCATTTTCCTTTTTATGAGTGATCTGCGCTCTCCACTGTTAGTAATGATTACAATCCCTCTTTCTTTAGTGGTATCACTGTTGCTGCTCTATTTATTGGGGATAAGTATAAACATTATTTCATTGTCGGGATTAATACTGGGTTTGGGAATGATGGTTGACAACTCCATCATTGTCATAGACAATATTACCCAATATTGGCTAAGGGGGGCTGCGCTGAAGGAGGCTGTGGTGGAGGCAACAAAGGAGGTAGTAGGGCCAATGCTCAGTTCTGTGCTCACCACGTGTTCAGTGTTTGTGCCGCTGATTTTCTTGAGCGGTATTTCCGGTGCGCTGTTCTATGACCAGGCTATGGCGGTTACTATGGCCCTGTTCACATCGCTGTTTGTGGCGGTGCTGGTGATTCCGGTCTATTACTGGCAGCTGTACCGCAGACAGGAGAAATTCGTTTCCATGGGGCTATTCAGAGACAGGGAAGGGGAGAAGAGACGTTTCTCGTTGGACAGGATTGATGATATGTACGAGAAAGGACTCAAGTGGGTATTAAGGCACCAGAAGACTGCATGGGGAGTGTTCATTGCCCTGGCTGTATCTTCGTTCTTCCTTTACGGAGCCCTTGACAAGAGCAAGCTTCCGCCAATCACCCATAAGGACATTATCATGAGCATAGACTGGAATGCGCCCCTGGCCATTGATGAGAGCATCAGGCGCTGCAGCACCCTCATGGACGGGCTGGAAGAAAAAGTAGGGCATTATGATCTTCTTGTGGGCAAACAGGACTTTCTCCTTTCCCACTCGGGAGAGATCACCCCTTCACAGGTGAGGTGCTATATAGATGCCGTTTCGCCCCAGGCATTGGAGGAGGTGGAGCAGCTCCTGAGGGATAGGATACGGCAAAACTACCCACTGGCAACAGTGGAGTTTGAGGAGTCTTCAAACATCTTCAATACAATCTTCGCCGACAATCAGGCTCCGCTTGTGGCAATGTTAAGTCGTAAGGATTCCAAATCCTTGGATCCGGACGAGTTGAACAAAGTGCTTCAAAAGATTAAAGAGTGTCTTCCCGATATATATATAGAGCCGGTACTATGGCAAGAGCAAATTCTGTTTGTTACCCAGCCGCAGATGATGGCTCTTTATAATGTGGAATATGGTGCAATTTACCATGCATTGAGTACTGCAACCAAAGAGAATACTCTGTTTTCTATTAAGTCCGGTACTTTTTCAATACCTGTTGTGGTAGGTGATGCCACTACTGGAAAGGATTTGCTGTCGGTTACAATAAAAAACAATCATGGGACAGATATACCTCTGTCATATGTATTGAAGGAAAGGAGGATAAGGGACCTTAAGAATATTGTACAAGGAAGGAATGGTGACTACTATCCTTTGAATATATCCGTACCTTATAGTGATATTCCTGCTGTTGAGCAGGTTATTAAAGAGGTAATTCTAGACCAGGATGAGTTTGCTGTAGAGTTTGCAGGAGCATACTACACCAGCAAGGGGTTGATTGCAGAATTGACAATTGTCCTGTTAGTTTCCTTATTGCTTCTATACTTCATCTTGGCGGCGCAGTTTGAATCATTGGTGCAGCCTCTGATTATACTTTCAGAGATTGTGGCGGATTTGTCGGGAGCCATGTTGGCATTATGGATATGTGGAGCAGGGATAAATATTATGTCAATGATTGGAGTAGTGGTTATGTGTGGTATTATCATAAATGATTCCATTCTTAAGGTAGATACGATTAACCGGTTGAGGAAGAAGTACTCTTTGGTGAGGGCTATTATTGTGGGAGGGAAAAGGCGTCTCTCGCCAATTCTAATGACATCACTTACTACCATTCTGGCTATAGCTCCATTTCTTGTAAGAGGCAATATGTGGGCGGATTTGCAATTTCCACTTTCTGTAGCACTTATTGGAGGTATGATACTAGGAACTATTGTGAGTATATTCTTCATCCCTGTCCTTTATTATAATATTTACAGAAAAAGATAGATTATGAACCGGCTCCCGGCATTTTCCGTAATACTTGTTTTTGCTGTACTTACAATAGTAGGTGCTGGGATGCTTCCGTTGTTGAGTCTGCAGTATTCACCTTCAACAAAGGAGGGTGAGCTGAATGTTCTTTATAGTTGGGATGGAGCATCGGCCAGACTTATAGAAGGAGAAGTTACCTCCAAGCTTGAGGGACTTATTGCTTCTGTGAGCGGTATAAAGCAGGTCTCTTCAATTACAAGAAAAGGATACGGCTCAATTGAGGTTGTCCTTAAGGATAAAAGGATGATGGAGCAGATAAGGTTTGAGATAGCATCTTTAATAAGGCAGACTTATGACAAACTCCCCCAAGGGGTTTCATATCCCGATATATCTGTGACAAGTGGAGGTGGCAATGTGTCTCCAGTTATTACGTATACTGTAAATTCCCAGCTCCCAACCCAAAAGATTGAGCAGTATGTGCAAGATAATATCCTTAAAGAACTTGCTCTGGTGGAGGGCGTGAGCTCTGTAGAGCTGTCGGGAGCAACACCGTTTTATCAAGAGCTGAAGTTTGATCCTGCCAGGTTGGTGGCTCAAGGAATAACAATTGATGAACTGGTACAGGCAGTCAGTAATTGTGTTTCAGGCTATAAACTTGTTGGAAGTGTAGATGGAACAGGAATCCTGCTTACGAATGATTTAGTGGAAGAGGGGCTGGAGGCAATACCGGTGAAAAATATAGGTGGAAGGGTGATTTTTGTTGGAGATGTTTGTACTTTAGAGTACAAGGAAGGTCAGCCAAGCAGGTATTATAGACTAAATGGTCTCAATACAATAAACATTGCTATTTACCCGCAAAATGGAGCTAATGCGGTAATTGTATGCAATGATGTAAAGAGTAAGATGGAGAAGTTGAAGGAAAACTTTCCCAATAATTTTTCTGCACTCGTTGTTAGCGATATTTCTGTTGAGATAAAAAGGGAGATAAACAAGATAGTGCGTCGTACCGTACTCTCTCTTGCTATTTTGTTGCTTTTTGTATATATGGTAAGCCGCAGTGTAAAATACTTGCTGATTATAGCTGGATCGTTAGTGGCAAATATTTTTATCTCGTTTATTTTTTATGTGTTGTTAGGAATAGATATCCATATATATACCATGGCTGGCATTACCACATCTTTTGGAATAGTTATAGATACATCCATAATAATGCTTGCCCATTATAGTTACTGGCGCAACAGAAAAGTATTTCTGGCAATTCTTGCGGCATTGTTTACGAGTATCGGTTCTCTTGCGGTAATATTTCTGCTTCCGCTGGAGCAACAGTTGGTTTTACGTGATTTTGCGGCAGTTATAATGGTAAATCTTTCAATATCTTTACTTATTGCATTGCTGCTTATTCCGGCGTTGGTTGATGAATTTCAGGTAATATCAGAACGTAAGGGGAGAAAAGTTGGAAAGGTAAGAAGAGTCGTGAAATTCAATGCTTTATATGGTAGATACATTATCTTTGTACGTAAGTGGAGATGGATTATAGTAGCGCTTCTTGTAATAGCCTTCGGCTTATCGTACAGCTATTTCAAAGAAAACGTTTCTGGAAGTTTCTACAGGTCGTTGAATCGTCCCAATTTGTATATAATGGCATCTTTGCCTCAAGGATGTACTATTTATCAATTGAATGAGATAGTCATGTATATGGAGAACTATCTTTCTAAATTTGAAGAGATAGAAATGTTCTGTACTTCTATAACTGGTTCCGGTGGGGCAGAAATTGTGGTTTATTTTAAGGAAGGAGTAGCGTATACGAACTTCCCATTGGCGCTAAAAGAGGAAATCATATCAAAGGCTGTGGATTATGGAGGAGCAAACTGGAGTGTGTTTGGCATAGATGAACGAGGATTTAGCAATACCGTTGGTGGGGCACGAGCTATGAACGGAATAGTCATAACAGGCCATAACTTTGACAAACTCTATGGATATTGCACGGAATTGGCCCGTTCCTTGGAAAATGATGAAAGGGTAAGAGATGTACATGTACGTTCTGGTAGTGGATGGAGTGGAAATGATAATGTTGAGTACTATATAGATTATAATGCTAATAGTATGGCTTTATATGATATGTCGGCGCAAGATGCTTTTACCTCACTTCAGCAGCAGCTTTGCAGAAAATATGCGGGAAACTGGTATAAAGATGGAGTAAGGAGTGATATTTATATCTCAAGTGACAATAAAGATGAGTTTGATGTGTGGAATCTTAAGAATGAGTATGTTGGGATAGGTGAAGTGAATGCAAGATTTTCACAAATAGGAACAATCTCCAAGAGAGAGCTTGGTATGGATATTTATAAGGAAAATCAGGAGTATAGCATGGCGGTAACATTTGATTATTTGGGACAGGTAAAGCGGGCTGAAAGATTAGTTGATGAAAAGGTTGAAATACTCAATGCTTCTGTGTTGCCTGTGGGATTTAAAGCCAAACCGCAAAGGATGCAATACAAATCATTAGAAGATACCAGAAATATATTTATGCTATTGCTGGTTGTTGCAATAATTTATTTCATGTGCTCAATTCTTTTTGAATCACTTCTTATGCCACTGGCTATCATTGGTCTCATTCCTGTCTCTTTTATTGGAGTGTTCCTTGTTTTTGGTTTTAGCGGATGGAATTTTGATCAAGGCGGATATGCATCACTTATAATGATGAGCGGTCTGGTAGTTAATGCCGGAATATACATTTTGCATGAGTACAGGGAAATGAAAGTTTATATCAGAGCCTTTAACCATAAGATAATTCCAATTTTTCTTACCGTGGTTTCAACAATATTGGGGTTGGTTCCATTTCTATTGGATGGAACCAATGAGGTCTTCTGGTTTGCTTTTGCAGTTGGAACAATGAGCGGCCTGGTATTTTCGCTGTTTGCCTTAATCTTTATAATGCCTGTGTGGCTAAAGCCGGAAAGAAATAAATAGTTAGTATCTTTACGGCATGAAAAGACTTTTGATTGCTGTATATATATTGTGTCTGCTGCCGTTGCAGCTGGGGGCGCAGGAGGTTATAGGGGCGGCGTTTCCTACAAAGGAGTTCCTGTTGGGCAAGACACATTTTGAGAAGGATACCAATTTTGTGGAGATTGATCCGGCGTATACTGTTCTACGCAGACCCAATAATTTTATTCAGAAGAGGACACTTGAGGCATTCATCAAGATGAGGGAGGCGGCCCTGAAGGATGGGGTAAAGCTTACCGCAACTTCCGCTTCACGCAATTTTTGGGTACAGAGGTATATCTGGGAGCAGAAGTGGAAGAAAAGCACTGTGGTTGCCGGAGCCGCCAGAGCCAGGAGCATCCTGCAGTACAACTCCATGTGCGGCACTTCCCGCCACCATTGGGGAACAGAACTGGACTTCAACTCACCCAAACTTTCCTACTGGAATACTCCCGACGGCATAAAGACCTACAAATGGCTGTGTGAAAATGCCCACAAGTTCGGATTCTATCAGCCTTATACCGCAAAGGGGCCTGGCATGCGAGAGCATGGCTACAATGAGGAGAAATGGCACTGGAGTTATTTTCCGCTTGCTTCTGTTTATACTCAAAAATATCGTGAGATTATTACTGTAGAGGATATTAAAGGATTCCTTGGAGAGAAATATGTTTCTGAGCTCAAGGTGATTGAGCATTATGTCCTGGGGGTGGCCATATCTCCGGAAGTTTGATTCTGGGCCACCTTTTGTTATATTTGCGTTTGCGAAATCAATTAAAACTTAATTATATGGAAAATACTGAAATCAAGACAACCGGTTTGCCGGAGAATGCGGCAAGGGAGTTGAAGCCGGGGGAGAAGTATGAGCCGATACTTTCTCCAATGAAGGTTTATCCCGAGGTGAATGCGTGGAGCGTTTCTCTGGGATTGGTAATGACAATCATTTTCTCTGCTGCTGCGGCATACCTTGGACTTAAGGTGGGCCAGGTGTTTGAGGCTGCAATTCCTATTGCAATCATTGCAGTAGGATTGTCGGGAGCATTGAAGAGAAAGAATGCTTTGGGTGAGAATGTGATCATCCAGTCAATTGGTGCATGTTCGGGTGCCATTGTGGCAGGTGCCATCTTTACCCTTCCTGCACTTTATATCCTTCAGGCAAAGTATCCTGAGCTTACCGTGGATTTCTTTAAGGTGTTCATGAGCTCGTTGCTTGGCGGTGTGTTGGGCATTTTGTTCCTTATTCCGTTCAGAAAGTATTTTGTGAGCGACATGCACGGAAAGTATCCTTTCCCTGAGGCTACTGCAACCACTCAGGTGCTTGTAAGCGGCGAGACAGGCGGAAACGGTGCAAAGCTTCTTTTGGTGAGCGGACTTATTGGCGGCCTTTATGATTTTATAGTTTCTACTTTTGGCTGGTGGGCAGAGACATTCACCTCCAGAGTGCTTCCTTTTGGTGCAGCCCTTGCAGACAAGGCCAAGGTTGTGTTCAAGCTGAATGTGGGTGCTGCAGTGCTTGGATTGGGCTATATCATTGGATTGAAGTATGCTTTCATCATCTGCTGCGGTTCGTTCCTTGTATGGTTTTTCATTGTTCCTGTGCTTAACCTTTGTTTTGGCGCAGAGGGAGTTACCATTATGGGAACAGAGTTTGCCAACATGAGTACAATGAGTGCAGAAGCAATTTTCTCAAATTATGCGCGCCATATCGGTATTGGAGGCATTGCTGCTGCTGGTGTGATTGGCATCATCAAATCGTCGGGAATAATAAAGAGTGCATTTGGCCTTGCAGTGCAGGAGTTTGGCGGCAAGAAGGGTGATGCGGCAAAGACTGTGAGAACCCAGAAAGACATTTCAATGAAGATTGTGGTGTTTGGTATCCTCATTACTTTGGCGGTTACATTCCTGTTCTTCCAGATGGGTGTGGTTTCCAATCTTAAGCATGCAATTATTGCGCTTCTTACTGTTGGCATTATTGCATTCCTGTTTACTACAGTGGCTGCAAATGCAATTGCAATTGTAGGTACTAACCCAGTGAGCGGCATGACCCTTATGACTCTTATCCTTGGCTCTGTGATTCTTGTTGCAAGCGGACTTACAGGTACTGCAGGTATGACAGCTGCCCTTATCATTGGCGGTGTTGTTTGTACTGCACTTTCAGTTTCGGGTGCGTTCATTACAGACCTTAAGATAGGTTACTGGATTGGTACTACCCCTGCGAAACAGGAGAGCTGGAAATTCTTGGGTACACTTGTGGCTGCTGCTACTGTTGGCGGTGTTATGATGGTGCTTAATGATACTTACGGATTTACAGGCCCGGATGCCCTTGTGGCTCCTCAGGCCAATGCAATGGCTGCAGTTATTGAGCCTTTGATGAGCGGCGGAAATGCACCTTGGTTCCTTTACGGTGTGGGTGCTGTTCTTGCAATTGTACTTAATGCATTCAAAGTTCCAGCATTGGCATTTGCACTTGGTATGTTCATTCCGCTTGAACTTAACTTGCCTTTGCTTGTTGGTGGCGGTATAGCATGGTTTGTTGGCAGCAGAAGCAAGGATGAGAATGTGAACAAGGCCAGAGTTGACAAAGGCACCCTTCTTGCCAGCGGTTTCATTGCCGGTGGTGCTTTGATGGGTGTTGTGAGCGCTATCATGAGATTCTGCGGCGTAAACATTATGGCTGCAGAGTGGATGGAGAGCGCAGGTGCACAGTATGTGGCTATCTTGGCTTATGTTGCCATTGTGGCTTACCTGATTTATGCTTCAATGAAAGAGGACAAGAAATAACATTATATGTTTGAAGGGAATTTCATAGCTGCATTGTTGCTTACACTGTGTGCCGGAATGGCTACCGGAGTGGGTGCGGTGATAATTATGTTTGTGAAGAAGTTCAGCCCCAAGGTGCTTTGCGCCACGCTGGGCTTCTCCGCAGGGGTAATGATCCTCATCTCCCTTGTGGAGCTCTTCCAGGAGGCAAGGGTAGAGCTGGCATTGCAGTTTGGAGAGAAGCTGGGGCTGTTCTACGCATTCCTGGCGTTCTTTGGAGGCATGGCAATCATTGCCCTCATAGACAACCTGGTTCCAAAGGAGAGCAACCCCCACGAGGTGAACTCCATGACCATACAGGTGCATGAGGAGGCAGTGGGGCAGCACAAGGCAGTATTGTCATTTGGAGAGGAGGAGCCTGTTGAGGTTTCTCATCCCGACAAAAGCGGGAAAAAGGAGGGGAAGCTTCTCCGTCTTGGCATCCTTTCTGCCCTGGTGATTGCGGTGCACAACTTTCCTGAAGGATTGGTAACCTTCATAAGTGCCATGGAGAATGTGGAGCTGGGTACAGGCATTGCATTTGCAATTTCCCTTCACAATATCCCGGAGGGCATTGCGGTTGCCATCCCTATATATTATGCTACCCAGAAGAGGGGAAAGGCGGTGAGGTTTGCAACGCTGTCGGGATTGGCAGAGCCTTTGGGGGGAGTGTTGGGATATATTGTCCTCAGGAGTGTCCTTACCCCTTCATTGCTGGCTTGTGTGCTGGCGGTGGTTGCAGGTATTATGGTGTACATCTCCCTTGATGAGCTGCTCCCTACGGCAGAAAATTATGGTGAGCACCATGTTGCTATAATTGGAGTTATCTCCGGTATGGTGTTCATGAGTTTCGGATTACTTTTATTTTAACAGATATGGAAAAGATACTTGACAAATTTTTAAGATATGTGGCTGTTGAGACCACTTCAAATGATGCAAGTGATACCCAGCCAAGTTCTGAGTGCCAGCTCAACCTTTTGAGGATGTTGGCAGATGAGCTTAACGCAATGGGGGTGAAGGCGACTTTGGATGAGTGGGGCTATGTTATGGCAACCATCCCTTCTAATATTGATAAGGACGTTCCTGCGGTGGGATTCATTGCCCACGTGGATACTGCTCCCGATGCAAGCGGCAAGGATGTAAAACCTCAGATCATTGAGAACTACAACGGTGAGGATATTGTCCTTAATGCTTCCCTTGGAATCAAATTGCCTGTAGCTGATTTTCCTGAGATCAGACAGTATGTTGGACAGACCATTGTCACTACAGACGGAACCACCCTCTTGGGGGCCGACGATAAAGCCGGAGTTGCAGAGATTATGAGTGCAGTGGAGTACATTGTGGAGCATCCGGAGTTCAAGCATGGCGAGATTAAGATAGGTTTTACTCCCGACGAGGAGATTGGACGCGGCGTAGACAAGTTTGACGTTGAGAAATTTGGTGCAAAATATGCTTACACCATGGACGGCGGCCAGATTGGAGAGCTGGAGTACGAGAACTTCAACGCAGCAGGTGCAAAGATCCACATCCAGGGGAGAAATGTGCATCCGGGTTATGCAAAGGACAAGATGATCAATGCTATCATCATTGCTATGGAGCTTAACGGCATGCTTCCTGTGCAGCAGAGACCTGAGTTCACTACAGGTTATGAGGGATTCTTCCATGTGGTTGGAATCAATGGTGCAGTTGAGCAGGCTACTGTATCCTATATTATAAGAGACCATTCAATGGAGAAGTTTGAGCAGAAGAAGGCCCTTATGAAGGAAGTTGTGGCTTTCA
>CALCHD010000109.1 GCA_937901105.1 uncultured Bacteroidales bacterium
CGAATCCCAGGAGCGTATGGCGGTTGTGGTGGAAGCCAAGGACGTGGACAAGTTCATTGCCGCTGCTGAGGCTGAAAAACTTTACCATTCCTCTCCCAGCTCCTTCAGTTTTCCTGTAACCTCTTCTTCAAGGTTTCTGGTTACATCATAGTACAATGTATTGAGCCCCATTTCTGCTCCTGCCTCTATGTTGGCCTTTGAGTCATCAATGAAAAGTGCCTCTTCAGGATTGATCCCGGAGTCTTTTATAAGGTATTCATAGATCTCCTTGCCAGGTTTTGAGGCTTTAACCCTATAAGAGAGATAAAGCTTTTCAAATACATCCTCAATGTCTATTTCATTTGCATCGTAGAACAGTTCGCAGCATTTGCTCCATCCTATTGGGTTTACATTGCTCAACAGTAGAAGGTGATATTTTTTCTTCAGTTCCATCAGCAGTTTCACCTTGTACGGATCTACATGTGTAAGGAATGTGAAAAATGCCTCGTCTATATCCTCATCCTGCACATTCTCTCTGGTACAGCGTTTTCTTATCTCGTCCCTGAATTCTATTGAATCCATATCTCCGTTCTCATATTTGGCAAAGAACCCTTTCTGCGCATATGCATTAAGGTAATCACCAAAATTGTCAAATCCCAGATTCTTTGAGAAGTTCTTAAGGCATCTCTCCCTATTGAGGGATACAAGTACCCCTCCCAAGTCAAAAATCAAAGTCTTAATCATCTCTATCTTTTTCAATCCTGAAAGTGCACATTTTGACGTCGTCCCAATGGGCACTTTTTTACAATGTACTAATTATCCTTTCAAACAGCAGGTTCATCTTCTCTGCTGCGGCGTTGGCTGCACGTACTACATCGTCTCCGTCATTTGCATAGTCTGGAGCGTAGTCATCGTGAGCCTCGTTGGTAATTACAGACATTCCAAATACCGGAATGCTGCTGTGTCTTGCTACAATTACTTCAGGAATTGTAGACATTCCTACGGCATCTGCTCCTATAGTGCGGAAGTATTTGTATTCTGCCGGAGTCTCATAAGTTGGGCCTGTACTGGCAAGGTATGTTCCCTCTTTAAGTGCAATTCCCTCCTGTGCAGCAATCTCTTTTGCTGTAGCAATCAGCTGTGGTGAATAAGGACGGGTCATGTCGGGAAAACGTGGACCGAATTCCTCCATGTTGGGCCCTATAAGCGGGTTGGGCAGAAGGTTGATATGGTCCTTGATTATCATAAGGTCTCCAACCTTGAAATCAAAGTTTACTCCGCCTGCTGCGTTTGATACAAACAGATACTCTATTCCAAGCACTTTCATTACCCTTATGGGGAGAGTGACATACTCCATGGTGTATCCCTCATAATAATGGAACCTTCCCTGCATTGCCACCACAAACTTTCCTCCAAGTTCTCCTGCAATGAAGTTCCCCTTGTGGCCTACTGCAGTAGAGGCAGGGAAATGCGGAATCTCCTTATAAGGTACAATTATGGGGTTCTCTATCTTATCTGCTAGTTTTCCCAAGCCGCTGCCAAGTACAATGCCGGCAACAGGTTTTCTCTCTCCTATGCGGTTCTTTATATATTCCGCTGCAGCGTAAATTCTCTCAATTCTGGTATCCATAATTGCAGTATTTAGTTGTTGTACAATTTGTTGCATATTCTGCGGGCATTTTCAAGTATCTCCCTTTCTCCTGGAACAACCCTGTTCTCCATTACAATCTCTCCGTTGCAGATAACAGTATCTACACAAGAAGAGTTGGCAGAGTATACAAAGTTTGATACAAGATCAAGCTGAGGTACAAACGCGTAGTTGTCTGTATCTACAAGGATGATGTCTGCAAGTTTCCCTACCGCTATTTCTCCGGCATCAACATTAAGGGCCTGTGCTCCATTTGCGGTTGCCACCTGCATAAGCTCCTGCAATTTGAATGCCGCAGGGTCCCTTCTCCACCCTTTTTGCAGCAGTGCTGCTGTCTTCATTGCTTCCCTCATGTCAAGATTGTTGGATGAACCGCAGCCGTCTGTGCCGAGACATACCCTTACACCTTTGTCCCTCAATTCATTATACAGGAATCTGCTTCCCGACGCCAGCTTGAGGTTTGAGTTGATGTTGTGCACTGCAGTTACTCCATATTTTGCCATAATGTTTATGTCATTCTCACTCAACCATACGCAATGGGCAGCAATCACCTCCGGTCCGAGTACTCCAAGTTTCTCAAGGTGCTCAAACGGAGAGCATCCGTTGAGGTTCTGGGAATCTATGTTCTCCTGCTCTGTCTCTGACATATGTATATGTACTGTAAGACCTTTTTCGCGGGCAAAGTCGCTGCACCATTTGATGAGCTCATCAGATACGGTGTATGGGGCATGCACTCCTACCGACATCTTGCATCTTTCATTCCATTTGAGCGATCTTTCATATGCCGCCATTATCTCCTCTTTAATCCCCTGGCTCCTGCTCTCATCTTTCAGATTAAGTGCCACACATGCGTGCCAGCTCCTTATTCCCATCTCCTCTACTGCCTTTACCGCAGAGTCTATCATCCAGTACTGGTCATAGAATGAGGTTGTTCCGGTCTTTATCATCTCCAGACATGCAAGCTTTGTTCCCCAGTAGATTGCCTCCTCATCCATCCTCGCCTCAATCTTCCATATCTCCTGAAGCCACTCCTGAAGGCTTGTATCCTCCTTGTATCCCCTGGTAAGGGTCATTGCCGAGTGGGTGTGCATGTTCACAAATCCTGGAAACACAGCTTTCCCCGTACCGTCAATGGTTCTGTAATTGTCGGGAAGATTTTCCAGTTTGTCTGCTATTGCTGCTATTCGGCTCCCCTCAATGAGGATGTCTTTTGTCTGGTTGCCAAGGGTTGCCCCTTTAATGTAAATTGTGCTCATATTTGCATTGTCTTGACTTGTAAAGATACTTAATATTTGTGAAGGATATTACAGAATTTGTTGTATTTTGGCGTTTAAATTTGGTTTGACATGAATTTCATCTGGTTAGATATAAACGCATCCTGGTCACATTCTTCGCTGGCTTTGCCTGCCTTGCACGCAAACCTTTCTGCTGAAACTGCAGCTGCATGCAATATGCAGGTTGTGAGGGGTACTATAAAGAGTCCTGTTGCGCAGATTGTTCAGGAAGTTGCCCAGCTTGAGCCGTCATATATTTTCGCAACCGGTTGGCTGTTCAATATCAACTATTTGAATGAAGTTCTGGCAAGGGTTTCAGCTCTCTGCTCCCCTCTTGGCATTTTTATGGGAGGTCCTGAGTTCCTTGGTGACAATTCCCATTTCCTTCGCACCCATCCCCATATTACCGCTGTTTTCAAAGGTGAGGGTGAGGAGATGTTTGAGGAATTCATTTCTTCGTTGCTCCGAGGAGATTCTTCATGGAGGAATATTCAGGGTTTTGAGTATCTTCTTCCAAGCAGTTCTTGTGAGGGTGCACTTGAAGGTGCCACTTATCATTCAAGTGCTGCAGTAACAGTTAAGGATTTCAAGGCTGTACGATGTCCTGAAGAGTCACCTCTTTTCAGCTGGGACAAATCTTTTGTTCAGATTGAAACTTCCCGTGGATGTTTCAACAGCTGCCGTTTCTGTGTTAGCGGAATAGAAAAGTCTCCGGTTGTGGATATTTCAATTTCTTTATTGCGCGAGCGTTTTCAGACGGCTGCAGACAAGGGAATCAGACAGATACGCCTTCTCGACCGCACCTTTAACGCAAATGCCCCGCGTGCATTGCAGATGCTTGAACTTTTTAAGGAATTTGCGGGCAAGCTTAATTTTCATCTTGAGGTGCACCCTGCCCTGCTTTTCCCTGTAAATGAGGTTGAAGGGAGTGTTGTCTGCAAATTGAGGGATGCCATTATGCAGATGCCTGCCGGACTGCTTCATCTTGAGGCAGGCATTCAGACTCTCCGCCAGGATGTACTGGATTTGTGTGCCCGTAAAGGTTCTTGTGCTCAGGCAGTTGAAGGTCTTAAATATCTTTGCGGATCGTCTGCATTTGAAGTGCATGCAGATCTGATTGCCGGACTGCCAGGTTATACTTATCCGCATCTGGTTGAGGATACTTTGGCCTTGATGCGCATTTGTCCTGGTGAGATTCAGTTGGAGTCTTTGAAGTTGTTGCCTGGCACCTGGTTCCGTCTGAATTCTGAAGAATTGGGTATCAGATACTCCCCTCTTCCACCTTATGAGGTGCTGCAGACCCCTGCAATTTCATACGAGGAATTGGGCAAGGCAATGACACTTTCAAAGATTCTGGATTTTTGGTATAACGATGAGAAATGGAGGGAGCCGTTCTGTGCAATTGCTCCGCTTCTTGAGCAGCTGATTGAAGAACTCCACGGTACCGATTACATCACCCAGCCGCTGAGCCTTGAAAACAAAGGTATTTTGCTTTACCGCTTCTGCTGCAAGCACATCCCGTCTCTTGCTCCGCTGGTTTCATTGCAATGGGTCCGCAACGGACTTTCCATTAAAAAAGAACCCGCAGAAATGTTTGTAAAATGGGATTTCAAATCCTCATTAGAGAACCCTCTATTCGTTGAAAATGATCCACGATACAAATACGCCTATCTTGAGTATGATGGGGTAAGGCACTGGTTCTCATTTAATAAAGAAATTGAGCGAGTTGCTCCTTGCAATTACTTTGCGCAGGAGTTATAGGTTCATTTCCCCTTTTGTAAGGATGTAGCTATTGCCTCCTACGTACACTTTGCTGCCGTCATTAATCTCGGTCTCCACTACCGAAGGGCGTTGCATTGCCTCTCCTTGTATGAATGAGCATTTGTGATTTGCAGAAATTATTCCCTGCGTGTAAAGGTAATATGTAAGTGCACCGTTTGCAGTTCCTGTTGCCGATTCTTCAGGGATGTCATATAGAGGAGCGAAGTTTCTTACGTGTGCTGTATAACCGTCATTGGAAAGTGCAAATGCGTGTACTCCCACTACTTTCAGTTCCTCGCTGAATGCGCTCAAAGCTTCCATATCGGGAGCAAGGGAATTAAGTGCTTCCACAGATGCTACCGGGAAAATTATGTCGGGAAGACCTGTAGATACTATTTGGGTAGGAAGAGTTTCAGATGGAGTATTTCCCAGCGTTGTTGAATTTTTTCCTGTCATTATCTTTTGTAGTCTCTTAAGGTCCTTTACCTCTCCTATAATCTTTGGTGCTGCCATAGACATAAGAATCTTCTCTCCTACAATTATTTCTATATCTCCAGCTTTTGTGTGGTTGACACAGGTGTAACCTTCCAGTACAATCCCCTCCTCCCTCAATACAGAGAACGAAGCAATTGTGGCATGTCCGCATAACTCTACCTCCGCTGCCGGAGTGAAATACCTCACAGTGAACTCTGTCGCTCCGTTCTGTTGCACGAACGCCGTCTCCGAATACCTCATCTCCGCAGCAATCTTCCTCATTGTTTCATCATCCGGGAAGCTTTCCCCACTTCCAATAAGCACCACTCCCGCCGGATTCCCTCCAAACGGCTCCTGCGCAAATGCATCAACTGTAAAGTATCTCATATTGTGTCTCTCTTTTTCCTCAAAGATACTCATTTTGCCTTTTTTTCACTATATTTGATGAAGTTTGATTAAGATTCTTTGAGTATTATAACCCATACCGTAACCCGTGGATGGTGTAAAGTTTTTATCAAGTTTTTAAGATAACACCAAGAATTGCTAACAATATAATTGATAGTAAAATGCATGCAATTCCTATTATTGCTTTACGCAATTTAGGAGAAATAAGAGGTATAGGAATATCATAAAACACATTACGCAAATATTCAATTTGCCATTTTTCTAAATATCCAATATGTTGCTTATGAATTATATGAGAGTACCCGTTATAGGAATGAGATTCGAATTCAACCCCCTCTGTCATGATTTTACCAAAGCCTACATATACCGCACAAGCATCTGTAACATACTCTATTTTCTGAGATGTTTCTTTGAAACCATGTATCCAAAGAAACTTATGACACAACTCGTGAGCAATTATTGTTAGTAACTGCGCTGGCGTGTAGTATTTAGCATTAAAATGTTTTTTATCCAGTGAAATATAGACTAATTTATCATCATTTAGATTGGTTTGACCTGCAACACCTTCAGGCAAATCGATAAGTTCAATAATGGGAGTATAGCCGATAAAAGCCATATGTCTAGCCATCTGTTCTGCTGCAGTTTGTACATGGAAAAGACTATAGTCTTTGTTTAATCCAATATCCTCTAAAGATATTTCATTAAATTTATACCCACGGATTCTATTCCTTAAATGACCGACAATATTATTTAATCCTTTTGTCTGAATATTGTTCTTCATAATACAATATCAATTACATTTCGACACGAAGGTATGAAAATAATCTGGTTCTCACATATAAGTTAGTATCGTATCTCTTTCAAATCCACCAAGTCATTGTAAAGTCGTGTATGCATTTGATTAGTTATTTTTTTGTTTCTCTTTCGGGAGCATTTGGGCAATATGCACACGGACTTCAAGCCTATTGTTTAGGGCTGTTTCGTAATATCGGAGCATCTCGGCAACTTTATCGAAGTCAAGTTCCTCATCAATTCGCTCATGAGCTGGTGAGGTAACACAAAAATGGTATAAGTACCAACCACTTATCACATTTTGCCCTCATTCTGCCATTTTTACGCAAGTTCTTGTTATATTTGTTAAGATTATAAATCAAAACCAGATGATTACAAATGAATTGATATCTCCGCAGAGTATTGTTGTGGTGGGCGGGTCTGATGATACCAGCAAGCCGGGTGGAAATGCTTTGAGGAATTTGATAGAGACCGGGTACAATGGTCAGCTTTATGTGGTTAACCCTAAAAGCCAGGAGGTTCAGGGTGTCAGGGCATATGCTCATGTGGATGATCTGCCGCAGGTGGAGTGTGCGATTCTGGCTATTCCGGCAAAGCTTTGTCCGCAGGCGGTGGAAATACTTTGTAGGGATAAAGGGTGCAGGGCGGTGATCATTTTCTCTGCCGGATTCCACGAGGATGGTCCGGAGGGTGCGCAGCTGGAGAATCGCATTGCTGATACGGTCAACAAATACGGGGCGTCGCTGATTGGCCCAAATTGCATAGGTGTAATCACCAATCATTATGCCGGTGTGTTTACAAAACCGGTTTCAAATATTTCGCCCAAGGGTGTTGACATCATCTCCGGATCGGGCGCAACTGTGGTATTCATAATGGAGGAGGCGGTGCGCAGGGGACTCAATTTCTCTCATGTTTTCTCGGTTGGAAACTGTGCGCAGATAGGAGTTGAGGAGTGCCTTGAATATCTTGATGAAACCTATGTGCACGGCGAGAGTTCTCCTGTAAAGCTTCTCTACATAGAGAGTATAAACAATCCGCAGAAATTGTACAGGCATGCCCGTTCCCTTACCCTCAAAGGTGCACGTATCGCTGCTATAAAGGCAGGATACAGTGAGGAGGGCAGCCGCGCTGCAACATCACATACAGGTGCTCTGGCCACTCCGGATGAAGCAGTAAAGGCTTTGTTTGCCAAAGCTGGAATTGTTAGGGTGTATAACCGTACAGAACTGGTTGATATGGCATCAATCTTTTCTCTGCCTGCACCTAAAGGCCGCAATATTGCAATTATCACACACGCCGGCGGTCCGGCTGTAATGCTTACAGATGTGTTGAGCAGCCATGGCATAAACATACCTCATCTGCAAGGTCCCAAAGCTGATGCGCTTCTGGAAAAGCTTTATCACGGTTCATCAGTTGCAAATCCTATAGATTGTCTTGCAACAGGGACAAAAGAGCAGCTTGGGCATATAATTGATGCCTGCAACAATGATTTTGATGAGATAGACTCAATGGCTGTAATATTTGGAAGTCCTGGACTTTCAGATATGACTGAAACATACAATTTCATAAGGGAGAAAATGGCCGCCTCCCGCAAGCCTATCTACCCTATCCTTACCTCCGTGCTCAATGCCGGTGATGCAATCAGGAAATTCAGGGCAGACGGCGGAATATGCTTTGTGTACGAGTGTGCTTTTGCAGAGGCATTTGTAAGGATGTGCAAGATGTATGAAGGTGTTTCTGACGATTTCCTTCATCCCGACATCAATTTCCCTCTTATTCTGGATGTAATCAATTCTTCTCCCGACGGTTATCTGCCGCCGCAGAAGGTTCAGGCACTCCTTGATGCTGCAGGAATCAACAGGGCAAAGGAGTCTGTCGCATCAACTTTAGAGGAGGCAAAAACTGCTGCCGCAGAGATTGGATATCCTCTTGTAATGAAAGTAGTTGGTCCGGTGCACAAGAGTGATGTTGGCGGTGTTGTCCTTGGAGTTAAAGATGAGCAGGCCCTTGAGAAGGAGTTTGGGAGGATGATGAATATTAAGAATACCACAGGGGTGCTTTTGCAGCCTTATTTGTCGGGAAGAGAAGTGTTCATTGGGGCAAAGAAGGAAGGTGGCTTTGGCACTATGGTAATG
Organism: uncultured Bacteroidales bacterium; assembly: GCA_937901105.1. GTDB lineage: Bacteria > Bacteroidota > Bacteroidia > Bacteroidales > UBA932 > Egerieousia. Next base: position 8,469 of record CALCHD010000109.1, read on the forward strand.
TGCGGTCTGGGTGGCATTTTTGTTGAGGCGCTTGGAGATGTGGTTGGGGCAAAGATTCCGTTTTCCCCTGCATATGCACATGAAATGATAAAAAAATTGAGAGGTTATAAAATTATTCAGGGAATAAGAGGAGAAGAAGGGGTAAATGAAGTTATATTTGCAGAAATGGTCTCCCGCGTAGCTACGCTATGCCATTACGCACCGGAGATTATTGAGATGGATATTAACCCTCTTTTGGGAAATAGTGTAAATTTGACTGCAGTTGATGCAAGAATCAGAATTAAACGGAATGATTAAGGAAAATTTTGCTAAATTAGCACAATGGTATAAAGATCTTACCCCCACTGCAAAGAGCATGGTGGTTTTGTGCATTCTGTTGATTATTGGAATAATTATCAGATGGGATGCAACAGTAGAAGGAATTGAAAGAGGTTTCGGTTTCTTTAAGAAATAACAGTAAACAATTAAAATTCAAGAATATGGCAGTTAAAGGAGCTATCGTAGTAGATACAGAGAAATGCAAGGGCTGCAGCGTCTGCATTGCAAACTGTCCTACCCAGACAATAGCATTGTCAAAGCAGGTTAACGGCAAGGGCTACAACTATGCATATATGGAGAACCCGGATAATTGTACAGGCTGTACAAACTGTGCAACAGTATGTCCGGATGCCGTAATTACAGTTTACAGAGTGAAAATATAAAAATTAAGGATATGGCTGAAAAGATACTTATGAAGGGTAACGAGGCTATTGCCCACGGTGCAATCCGCTGTGGAGCTGACGGCTATTTCGGCTACCCTATTACTCCTCAGACAGAGGTGATTGAGACTCTTATGGCGGAGAAGCCTTGGGAGACAACCGGTATGGTTGTCCTTCAGGCAGAGAGTGAGACTTCGTCCATCAATATGGTATATGGCGGTGCAGGTACCGGCAAGAAGGTTATGACATCTTCCAGCAGCTTGGGTATCAGCCTTATGGCTGAGGGCTTGAGCTACCTTGCAGGTGCAGAGCTTCCTTGTGTAGTTGTAAACGTAATGCGTGGCGGTCCTGGACTTGGTACTATCCAGCCTGGCCAGGCGGATTATTTCCAGGCTGTTAAAGGTGGCGGCCATGGTGACTACAAGATGATTGTCATTGCTCCTGCTTCAGTTCAGGACATGTATGATTTTGTAGGATTGGGATTTGACCTTGCGTTCAAATACAGGATTCCAACCATGATGCTTGCTGATGGCGTTATTGGCCAGATGATGGAGAAGGTTGAGCTTGGTCCAATTACCCCTAGAAGAACAGATGAGGAAGTTAGGGAGCAGTGCCCTTGGGCAGCAAACGGAAAACAGGGAAGAGCCAGGAACATCATTACCTCTTTGGCTTTGGATCCGCTAGTGCAGGAGCAGAAGAACATTAAGCTTCAGGCAAAATATAAGGAGATACAGGAAAATGAGGTGCGCTACAGCACATACAGGATTGAGGATGCAGAGTATGTATTTGTTGCATATGGCTGTATGTCAAGAATCTGTGAAGAGGTAGTTGACCAGGCAAGGGAGGCAGGCCATAAAGTGGGCCTTCTCCGTCCTATTACTCTGTTCCCTTTCCCTGAAAAACAGATTGCGGAACTTGCAGAGAGAGTAAAAGGGTTCCTTTCTGTTGAGATGAGCGGCGGACAGATGGTAGAGGATGTGAAGCTTGCTGTAAATGGAAAGGTTCCTGTAGAGTTCTACGGCAGAATGGGCGGTATCATCCCTTCACCGGAAGATGTACTTGAAGGATTTTATAATAAATTTAATAAGTAGAGCGTTATGGATATTAAAGAGATTATCAAACCGGAGAATGTGGTATATGCCAAGACTCCTGTACTTACAGATGCTGTAATGCACTACTGTCCGGGTTGTCCTCACGGAACTATCCACAAAGTGATTGCAGAGGTTATTGACGAAATGGGCATTCAGGACAAGGCTATTGGAATTTCTCCAGTAGGCTGTGCGGTTCTTGCCTACAACTATATTGATGTTGACTGGGAACAGGCTGCTCACGGAAGGGCTCCGGCAATGGCATCTGCCATGAAGCGCCTTAATCCCGGCAAATATGTATTTACATATCAGGGAGACGGAGACCTTGCTTCTATTGGTACAGCAGAGGTTATGCATGCCTGCAACAGAGGAGAGAATATTGTCATTTTCTTTGTGAACAATGCAATTTATGGCATGACAGGCGGACAGATGGCCCCTACTACCCTTCTTGGCCAGAAAACTTCCACAACCCCATATGGCCGTGATGCCAAACTGAACGGCTACCCTATGAAGATCACCGAGCTTATAGCGCAGCTTGAGGGTACTTGCTATGTTACAAGACAGTCTGCACATAACCCTGCAGCAGTAAGGAAACTCAAGAAAGCGGTAAGAAAGGCATTTGAGAATTCTATGATGGAGAAAGGAACTTCATTTGTTGAGATTGTGAGCAGCTGCAACAGCGGTTGGAAACTTACCCCTGTGCAGGCCAACAAATGGATGGAGGAGAACATGTTCCCGTTCTATCAGCTGGGTGATATGAAAGACAGGTAAAATTTAAATTGGAGAAAAATGAAAGTAGAATTGATTATAGCAGGTTTCGGCGGTCAGGGAGTTTTATCTATGGGTAAGATTTTGGCCTATTCCGGAATAATGCAGGATATGGAAGTAAGCTGGATGCCTTCATACGGACCTGAAATGCGTGGAGGTACAGCAAACGTTACCGTTATCTTGAGCGACAAGAAGATTGGCTCCCCTATTTTGGGCAAATGCGATACAGTGATTGTTCTCAACCAGCAGTCTATGGATAAGTTTGAGAGCTATGTAAAACCAGGCGGACTTCTAATTTATGATCCTAATGGAATCACCAGGCATCCGGAGAGAAAGGATATCAATATCTGTTCAATTGAGGCTGCAGAAGAGAGTGCACGTATGGGCAACCTTAAAGCGTTCAATATGATTGTTCTTGGCGCTTTCCTTAAAAAGAGGCCGGTAGTTACAATGGAGAGTGTTGTAAAAGGTTTGAAGAAGTCATTGCCTGAAAGGCACCACCACCTTATTCCTATGAATGAAGAGGCAATCAAGGCCGGAATGGATAAAGTTTTGGATGTGAACGTGTTGTAGTGCGGAACCTAATTCAAGTCTTAAAGTCCTTGCTTTTTTGCAGGGGCTTTTTTTATTTTTAGGATATTTATTGTTATATTTGTTTTTGGAATTGTTTTTATATGGGAACTGAAAGTCAGATAATAGTAGCAAACCTCAAGAGCAGAATAGAGAGGATTATCTCAAAATACGAGCTTGCACTTTCAGAAAACATCTCATTGAAGGAACAGTTGCAGAAAGCATTGGAGGAGATTGAGGAGAAAGATGACAAAATAAGGAATTTGGAGCAGAAGGTTGAGCAGATGCAGCTTGCAGATGCATTCAGTGTGTCTACAGGCGATGTGAAGGAGGCGAAGAAGAGAATTGGAAGGATTGTGAAGGAGATTGACAAGTGTATTTCAATGTTAAATGACTGATAATGGAAGAGAAACAGAGGATAAAGGTTACAATTGCCGAGAGGCAGTATCCGCTGACAATCCACCCATCAGAGGAAGAGAACATGCGTATTGCAGTGGGAAGGATCAGGGCCTTGGTGGATTCTTATAAGACAAAGTTCAGGGATAGGGATATCCAGGACGCATTATCAATGTCATTGCTTCAGTTTGCAGTAAAGAGTGTTAAATTGGAGCAGAATAAGGAATTTGACAATTTGGTTGAAGACTTGAAGGCTCTGGACAGGCAATTGGATGAATACATTGCCTCTACAGACAAATATTGACATACTGCTATCGGTATATTCTTTTAGCCGTTGGATCATAGCTCTTTGCGAAAATCAACATTTATTACAGAACCGAGTGACCAACAGACAAAAACAGGCCTAGGTGACCCTTCGGGGGATTCCGTATATCGGGACGTTGGAAGTTTGCGGCTATCATTGGAGCTCAAATCTTACATTTTAAGATTTTTCTGAAAACAGCAGGTCCAGCGGCTTTTTTCATGCTTCCATATCTCGTTTGTCCCCTCTCAAGGAACTTGAAACTTAAACACTTAATACATTATATTTAATTTTTTTAGAACCAGATAGTAGAGATGGAAACAATGACAATTGCTATTTTATCACTTTGTGGAGCTATCGCCGGTTTCGTTACAGCATACTTTGTTGTAAACAATGTAGTGCTGAAGAAGAAAAAGGCACAGATCCTCAAAGAAGCAGAGACAGAGGGAGAAAATATCAAGAAGGAGAAAATCTTCCAGGCAAAGGAGAAGTTCTTGCAGCTTAAGAGTGAGCATGAGCAGTTCATAAATGAGAAAAACAGCCAGATCCAGCAGCTTGAGAATAAAGTTAAGCAGAAAGAGATAGTTGTTAATCAGCAGAACCAGGAGATTGCCAAAAAACAGAAAGAGGTAGACTTGATTAAGGAGAACCTTAAGAATCAGGTTGAGATTGTTAACAAGAAGAGTGAAGAGTGCGACAGACTTAAACAGCAGGCTATAGAGAAGATTGAGAGCATTGCCGGCATGACTGCTGCAGAGGCTAAAGCACAGCTTGTTGAGACAATGAAGGATGAGGCCAAGACCCAGGCTATGTCATATATCAATGATGTAATGGATGAGGCAAGGCTTACTGCTTCAAAGGAGGCAAAGAGAATTGTGATCAATACAATCCAGAGAACTGCGCCGGAGACTGCAATTGAGAATGCGGTAACAGTATTCCACATTGAGTCTGATGAGATCAAAGGTAGAATTATTGGTAGAGAAGGCAGGAATATCCGTGCATTGGAGGCTGCTACAGGTGTTGAGATTGTAGTTGATGACACTCCGGAGGCAATCCTTCTTTCAGCATTTGATCCGGTTAGAAGAGAGGTTGCAAGACTTGCGCTTCACCAGCTTGTTACTGACGGCCGTATTCAACCTGCAAGAATTGAGGAGGTTGTTGCAAAAGTACAGAAACAGCTTGAGGAGGAGATTCTTGAGACAGGTAAGAGAACATGTATTGATTTGGGTATCCATGGCCTTCATATTGAGCTTATTAAGCTTATCGGTAGAATGAAATACCGTTCATCTTATGGCCAGAACTTGTTGCAGCACGCAAGAGAGGTTGCCAATATCTGTTCAATTATGGCATCAGAGCTTGGCTTGAATCCAAAAGCGGCTAAAAGAGCAGGTTTGCTTCATGATATAGGAAAAGTATCAGACGAGGATCCGGAGCTTCCGCATGCAATCCTGGGTATGAAGCTTGCAGAGAAATACAAGGAGAAACCGGAGATCTGCAATGCGATTGGCGCTCACCACGAGGAGGTGGAGATGAGCTCGCTCCTATCGCCGCTTGTATTGGTTGGTGATGCAATTTCAGGAGCAAGGCCTGGTGCAAGACGTGAGGTTATTGAGTCTTATATCAAGAGACTTCAGGATATGGAGAATATTGCACTTTCATACCCTGGCGTAACAAAGACATACGCAATACAGGCAGGCAGGGAGCTGCGTGTAATTGTAGGCAGCGAGCAGGTTACAGACCAGCAGGCAGAGCAGCTTTCAATTGAGATTGCAAAGAAGATCCAGGACGAGATGGTTTATCCTGGTCAGGTAAAGATAACTGTTATCAGAGAGACCAGATCAGTAAGCTTTGCAAAATAATCATTATGCAATATGCAAAAAGGGTGACCGTGTCTGCGGTCACCCTTTTTGTTGTAATGTTGCCAAAAACAGTTGGTGTAGTTGAATTAAAGAGGAGAAGATATTCCTTGCAGTTGGACCTCATTCGACGGTTGTGGGCTAGAACGGATATCCTACTCCAAATTGAAGGCCGTAGTTGTTTTTCTTAAACATGCTTTTAGGTCCTTTCCAGTCGTTTTCAGCAGGGTCGTAAAGCTTTATGCCCATATCCAGGCGCAGCAGAACAAAGCTCAAGTCCAGTCTCAATCCGGCACCCCAGTCAGCTGCAATGTGCCTGTAGAAGCTGTTGAATTTGAACAGGCCTTCACGTGTCTCGTCAGAGTCATTGTAGTCCTTGATGTTCCATACGTTTCCTGCATCCACGAACAGCGCCCCCTCAAAGTTCCAGAACAAAGGGAAACGGTACTCTATATTTGCCTCAAGCCTCATGTCACCTGTCTGGTTGGGAATGGTAAATGTCTTGTCTATCTCTGCATATCCCGGGCCTACAGTCCTTGCCTGCCAGGCTCTCAAGCTGTACGCTCCACCTGCCCAGAAAAGCTTCTCAAATGGAAGGGTGAGCGAATTGCCGTAGCCGAATCCTACACCAGCAAGGAATCTGGCTGCAATTGAGTGTTTCTCCTTCTTTCCCAGTCTCCAGGTGTATACGGATGTCAGCTCGGTCCTGTAGTATTGCGAGTACGGAGATTGCCATATAAGCCTTTCTCCGTTTGCATTCTGCGGCATGAGTCCGTTGAACAGGCTCAACATGTTTCCCGACAGGTCATTGTGCCACCTGAAATAGTAGTAGCTGTGTGCCGGTCTTGGTGAAGAGTCTGTTGTATAGTAGAAGCTTGCTCCTAGTCCCAGGTCAAAGTGGTCCTGGTATGAGTTGATGAGGAACGGGTCCTTAAGGCTCTCATAGAAGTCTGGCCTGATATTGTTCAGCTTTACAATATTCAGCTGCATTGGAGAAACCTTGAAGAAATATTTCTCCTTGCTGTTCCATACATAGCTGTAGCTTCCGGAAATGATGTTTCTGGTGTACTCCGGCCTCTCCTGAAAGTTGTATGACACCGCAAATTCAGTCCTTGGAATAGAGGTGGACTTGAATATTCTGTCGGGAAGAAGCAAGAAGTTTGGTGTGCTCAATGAGGTTGCCGCACCAAATTCTGTTGCCCTCTTGTCGCTGTTGAAGGCAAACTGGAAGTCTCCCATCAGGCTGATGCTGAAGAGCTCCGCCCCCTTGAAGAGGTTTTTGTGGTAATAGGAGACACTTGGCGATATTCCAAAGAGTCCTGTTGAGTTCAAGGAACTTTCGAGTCCAATCTTGTACCCTTGCATTTCAGATGCTGTAAGCTTTATTGTGCAGTCTACAGTATTGGTGTCTTTCTGGTCCATGAGGATGTTCACGCTGCTGAACAGGTTAAGATTGGAGTATCTTGAGTATGTCTGTGCAACCTGTTCCTCATTGTATGTATTTCCTGGCTGTACATAGTTGAGCCTGGCAAGTATCCTTTTCCTTAAAAGCAGCTCATTGCGGTACTTGATCTCTATGTTCCTGTAAAACATTGAATCAGTGGGCATATTGAAGTTCATGGCTGGCATTGCAACTGCTGAATCTCCCACAAATGAGTATACCATAGGGTTGCTTGGCTTCCTTATAGGCTGGATTGTCACTTTTCCGTACTTGAACTTCCTGTGCGGCTTGGCATCTTTTGGAAGTTCATTTCTGGAGTAGTTCCTGATGTCTACATGTAAAGATGCATTTCCATTTTTGCTGATAGTGTCTGCTGTGAAGAACAGGTAGTTCTTGGTAAAACCAAAGTAACCCTCGTTCCTCAAGTTCTTTGCAATCTCCTCTGCAGAACTGTTGAGATACTCCTCTGAAAGGGGATTGCCTGTTTCAATGAATCTTTGGAGAGAATCCTTGTAGAAGCTCTCACCCAACCCTTTGCTCTCAATATCCCATGAAATGGAGTCTATGTTGTAGCGTTTGCCCAGTTCAACTTTATAGTAGACTCTGGTCTTTTTCCTTTTTGTAACAATGGAATCCCTTACACTTGAGTTGTAGTAACCCTGATAAGTAAGGTGGTTCATGATATTTGTCCTGGAATCCGTCACAAGCGATTTTTCAAAAACAACAGGCTCATGCCCTATTTTCTTTACAAACCTGTCCCAGCCGTTGTCTTTGCCGTTGCTCCAGTTATAGATGCTCAAGAACGGGCTCCACCCAAACAGGAAATTGTTGTTGGGCTTCTGCTTGATATATGGCTGCAGGCTTGAGGTCTGGTATTTCTTTGAGTTCAGCACCTCAATTTCATTCTCTACCAGTCTCGATTCCCCTTCAGGTATCACTTTTACGGTAGAACACCCTGATGCCGCAAAAATGAAGACCAGTAGAACTATGATATATTTGGACACTTTTTCCACTATTACAATTTTATTTTCACAAATATAGATATATTTGTACAAACAACTGAATGATATGGCTGTTCTGTCTGCAAATAAAATTAAATTCATCCGCTCCCTCTCACAAAAGAAATTCAGGGAGGAGCATGGCCTTTTCATAGCTGAAGGTGAGAAGATTGTCCAGGAGGCACTTAACTCCGGATACAATGTAAAAGAGGTGTACTATGAGAAGGAAATAGGAAGAGAGGCAATGGAGAGGATTACCTGCCTGAACTCCCCTTCCCCAGTGCTTGCAGTTATTGAAAAGCCTGATTTTACTCCCGACAGCATTTTAAAGTCAATCTCCCGCAAGGAGAATTCATCGGGAAGAAAACCTTTGTTCCTTGCATTGGACGGTGTAAAGGATCCCGGCAACCTGGGAACCATTATCCGCATTGCAGACTGGTTTGGGATTGATGCAGTCTTTGCAAGCCCCGGTTCGGTTGAAGTGTACAATCCTAAAGTGGTTCAGGCTACTATGGGCGCCATTTTCCGCAAGCAGGTGATATATACTGATCTGGCACAGGTATGTGAAAAATTCTTGGCTGCAGGACTTCCTGTCTATGGAACTTTCCTGGATGGCAAGAACCTTTACGAGAACCTCCCTGCAGATAAAAAGCAAGGCCTCATAGTTATGGGAAGCGAATCCTTTGGAATCTCCCCACAGCTTGAAGCCCTGATCTCAAACAAGCTTCTTATTCCGCCTTATCCTGCAGATTCTGTTACTTCAGAATCTTTGAATGTAGCCATTGCCACTGCAATCATCTGTGCAGAATTCAGAAGATAAGTATGGAGCACCGGAGAAATGATAATTCCCCTCAGGGGGACGACGCAGTCTCCTCTGCGTCGCCATTTCTTCGAAATAGCTCGCAACCGTCGAATGAGGTCCCCCGTCGGGGTTTATCTTTCTCCGGTGTTACTTTGTTATCCTCTGGCGGACAGCCTCGTAAAGGATTACTGAAGCGGCTGCAGAAACGTTCAATGAGCCTATGCTGCCGGCCATAGGGATTTTAGCCTCGGCTGTAGCCAGCTTGCGGATTGCATCTGAAATGCCTTTGTCCTCTGCTCCCATTATAATGGCGGTTGGGCCGGTAAGGTCTACATCGTAAAGGTAGCCTTCAGCCTTCTCTGTTGCGGTTACAATCTGAACGTCGCTCTGCTGAAGGTAGAATACTGCAGTCTTTAGGTTTGGAACCTTGCACACGTCAATTCTCAATAGTGCTCCTGCGGAGGTCTTGATTGCGTCTGGAGTGATTGATGCACCCCCTTTTGCCGGAAGGATGATGCAGTCTACACCTGCACACTCTGCGCTTCTGGCAATGGCGCCAAAGTTCCTTACGTCGCTTACTCCGTCAAGCATAAGGAACAGCGGATTCTCTTTCTTTGCAAATGCCTTCTCTACTGCATCCTCAAGAGATACGTAGTCAACTGAAGGGATCATGGCAATTACACCCTGGTGTCTTGCACGGGTGATCTTGTCAAGCTTCTCTGCCGGAACAAACTGAAATGCAATCTGTTTCTCCTGCAAAAGTGAGAAAAGCTGCTGGAACTGCTCTCCGGTAAGCCCTTTTTTCAACAGTACTTTTTCAATGTTCTTGCCTGCAGAGATAGCCTCAAATACAGGATGCATTCCAAATAGGTAATTTGTCTTCTGTTCCATATTCTGTTTCTTTTTTTATTCACTTAATTCTGCCCACTCCTCCATCTTCTGGTCAAGTTCGCTTTTGGCAGTTTCATATTTTGCTGTAAGTTCCATTATCCTGGATGTGTCGGTTGCCCTGCCAAGCTCATCTTCAAGCTGTGCAATAATCCCCTCCAGTTCCTCAATTCTGGTCTCACATTGCTGTATTTTCTTTTTAAGTTTGCTCTTCTCCCTCTCAATCTCCTTCATCTGCTGGTAAGAGAGCTGCTTTTCCTGTTTTCCCGCAGAATCTTCAGTCTTTTTTGCTCCAGCAGCAGCTGCTGCATCAGAGGAAACTGCAGGAGCCTTTCTCTCCAGCTCACTCAAGTTTTCCATTCTCTTGCGTGCAAGGAAGTCCTGCACTCCGCCAAGATGCTCCTTAACCTTTCCATCCTTGAACTCATAGATTTTGTCTACAAGGCCGTCGAGAAAATCACGGTCATGCGAAACAATAACAAGTGTGCCGTCGTATGCCTGAAGTGCCTGTTTCAGGATGTCCTTGGAGATAAGGTCCATATGGTTGGTAGGCTCATCAAGTGCCAGCAGGTTATGAGGCTTGAGCATCAGCTTGGCCATTGCCAGGCGGGCACGCTCTCCACCGCTCAACACTGCAACTTTCTTATCTATATCTTCTCCCCTGAACAGGAATGCTCCAAGGATATCCCTTAATTTGGTGCGGATGTCCCCTACTGCAATCTTGTCTAAAGTGTCAAATACTGTATCGTTCTTGTCAAGTACATCTTCCTGGTTCTGGGCAAAGTATCCCATATCCACGTTGTATCCCAGGCCAGCCTCGCCATCTATCGGGAAGAGCTCTTTTGTGATGATTCTCATGAGGGTGGTCTTTCCCTCTCCGTTTCTTCCTACAAAGGCTATCTTTTCTCCCCTCTCAATGGTTATGTTCACCCCGTCTATGATTACTTTCTTGCCATATCCTATTGTGGCTTCCTTTGCAGAAAATACTACCTGGCCGCTGCGTGGCGCAGGAGGAAACTTCACGCTCAATGCGCTCTTGTCCTCAATGTCAACCTCAATGCGCTCCAGCTTGTCCAGCTGCTTGATGCGGCTCTGAACCTGGTTGCTCTTTGTAGCCTTGTAGCGGAACCTTTCAATGAACTCCTCGGTCTTTTCAATCATCTTCTGCTGGTTCTCGTATGCTGCAAGCTGCTGCTGCATCCTCTCTGCACGCAGTTCCTTGTATTTGCTGTACGGAACCTTGTAGTCGTATACTTTTCCAAGCATAATCTCTACGGTACGCTTGGTAATGTTGTCTAGGAATTTCCGGTCGTGCGAGATAAGGACAATTGCTCCAGGGAAGCTCTTGAGGTAATCCTCAAACCATTCAATGGATTCAATGTCAAGGTGGTTTGTAGGCTCATCCAAAAGAAGCACATCAGGTTTGCGCAGAAGTACTTTTGCAAGCTCTATACGCATGTTCCAGCCTTGGCTGAATGTAGATGTTGGCCTTTCCAGGTCTTCCCTCTTGAATCCCAATCCTACAAGAACTTTCTCTGCCTGTGAACGTACCGGTTCTGACTCCAGGATTGCTACCCGGTCATTATACTCGTTGAGCTTTACAATAAGGTTGTTGTAGCTTGAAGAATCGTAGTCTGTACGCTCGGCAAGCTCCAAATTTATCTTTGAAATCTTGTCGTGCAGGGCAAACAGCTCATTGAAGGCTGTAAGCGCCTCATCAATTACGCTCTTGTCCTTGGCATGCTCCATCTGCTGCGGAAGATATCCTATATTCAGACCTGGAGGGACCATTATCTTCCCTCCTGTTGGGGAATTTATACCCAGAATGAGCTTGAGCAGGGTGGATTTTCCTGCTCCATTCTTCCCGACAAGCCCTATTCTGTCATTGTCTGTAATATGAAAATTTATGTCATTCAGAAGGGTGAATCCTCCGAATGAGACATTTACATTATTTATCGATATCACGGCAAACCAAAATGCTTAATTCATAAAGACCGTATAGTGGCAGGCCAACCGCCATAAGGGTGAACGGGTCACCGCTTGGGGTAATGAAGGCTGCCAATACAAGCATCACTACAAAAGCGTGCCTGCGGTATTTTTTAAGGAAACTCTTGGTGAGTATTCCTATTCTGGAGAGTATTACAGCCAATGAAGGCATCTCAAACACTACTCCCATTATAAGGATCAGCCAGGTAAACATTGAGATATATGACTGAAGGGAGATCTGGTTGGCTACCTCCATACTTACATGGTATGTGCCCAGGAACCTCAATGTTAAAGGGAAAATAAGATAATATCCTACAAGCACTCCCATTAGGAACAGTACTCCTGCAAAGGCAAATGCAACTTTTGCGGCCCTTTTCTCATTGTCATACAGTGCCGGGCTCACAAATTTCCACAGCTGGTATATGATGAAAGGAACTGCCAGTACAAGGGCAAAATAGAATGTTGTGCTTATGTGGATGAAGAATTGTGCAGACAGATCTATGTTTATTAGGCTGAGCTTGAATTCAGGAAGTGTGGGCATACCCATAAGTGCCAGCACCTTGTCTATAAGCCTGTATAGTGCAAAGTCTGAATTTATAGGGGCAAACACCACAGTATTGAAAACAAAGTCCTTTGCCATAAATATTCCAGCCATTAGGGCTACAATAACTATGGCAGACCTGAAGAGCACCTTGCGCAATTCGTCAAGGTGCTCCCAAAATGTCATCTGCTGCTCTTCCAATTATTTGGTCTCCTTCTTCTCTTCTTTTGTTACATCAGCGTTGATTTCATCCTCAATTCCTTTAACGCCGTCTTTAAAGCTCTTTACACCTTTACCTATTCCTTTCATAAGCTCCGGAATCTTCTTTCCTCCAAATAGCAAAAGGACGATTAGTGCAATAATAATCACTTCACCGGCGCCAAAGCTGCCGAACAATAGCAAATTTCTCATTATGTATAAGTATTAAAAATATTTTTCCATTATCTGGGCGGCAAATGCCGGAATCCTGCAAGGACGTCTGGTATCAGACTTTATAAATCCTATCACAACCTCTCCTTCTGCAACCACAGATCCAATCTCTGTCTCCGGTGTAAGCGGATTGATGGTGCTCTCCTTTATAATTGTTGTCTTTATCTTCATCTTTGCCATTGGCATTGTTTCCATTGAAGATACAATCTTAAGGTTGTCTCCCATTCTCGACGGGGTCTTGTATGTGCAGAATGTTGATACTACGGGAAGCATAATTCCCTCGCTTTCTATCTTGCTTATAGGAAGACCTATATCCTCAAGCATCTTTATCCTGCCATACTCAAAATAGCGGATATAGTTTGAGTGGTGGACAATTCCCATAAGGTCGGTCTCATAGTATCTTACATCTATTGTGCACTCTGTCTTAATCATTTTTTCTCTCTTTAATTCTATTTGCATACCTTGTAATCTCTCCAGCCCATAGCACTACAGAGGTGCATCCAGCAATTTGCAGCCAGTGCTTAAGGCTTAATGGCTCTGTTCTGAAGAAGCCTCCACCCCACTGTACAATTACAAACTGCAGCAGTACTATAAGTACTGCGATTGTGATGAAGTTCCTGTTCTCCCTAATCTTGTAGAAAGCGGATTTGTTGCTTCCAAGAGTCCTTGCATTGAACATGTTCCAGAACTGCATCATTACAAAGATAGTAAAGAATACTGTGAGTTCATATACTGTAACCTCACCGTCTGCGTTCATTCTTGTAAGTATCGCAAGAAGTACAGCCAGGAACAGCAGTCCTGTTCCAAAGATTTCAATTGCCATTGTTCTGGAAATGATGAAGTCGTTTATCCCTCTTGGCTTCTTGTTCATTACTTCCTTGTATGAAGGTTCGCTGGCAAGGGCCAATGCTGCAAATGTGTCCATAATAAGGTTCACCCACAGCATTTGGGTTACTGTTAGAGGAAACTCTATTCCAATGAATGGGCCTATAAGGGCTGTGAATAGTGCAACAACGTTTATAGTAAGCTGGAACAGAATGAATTTCTGTATGTTCAGATATATTGAACGACCCCATCTTACAGCTGTTGTAACACTTGCAAATGAGTCATCCAAAAGGATTATGTCGCTTGCCTCTTTTGCAACTGCCGTACCGGTACCCATTGCAAGGCCAACGTCTGCGTAGTTGAGTGCCGGTGCATCGTTTGTACCGTCACCTGTTACAGATACTATCTGTCCGCTCTGCTGAAGAAGCTTCACAAGCCTCATCTTGTCTGCAGGCCGTGCCCTTGACATCACTTTTATTGCTAGAGCTGCCTTTATTGCTGCTTCATCATCCAAAGCGGCAAAGTCTGAACCTGTAATATGGTTTGTATCTATTGAGTCACTCTCTTTCCAAAGTCCTGCCTGTCTTGCAATTTCTATTGCAGTAAGGGAAGTGTCTCCTGTTACAATCTTTACAGCAATTCCTGCTTTCATGCACTGTTCCATAGCTGCAGGCACATCTTCTCTGATAGGGTCTGCTATTGCTGTAAATCCGCTGTAGTTGAATTTGTTCTTTGCTACAATTTCAGCCACATCCCCGTCGCTCTCAAGAAGTGGTATCTCAACACTTGCAAATGCAAGGGTCCTCATACCTTTCTCCTGATATTCCTTAACCTTTTGGAGTTCTGTGTCAATATCAAGGCCGGCACACTTTGCAAATATAATTTCCGGTGCACCCTTAATCAGCAGTGTAAGCCTGTCGGGAAGATTATAGTCTGCTATGGTGGCCATATATTTCCTTTCGGTGCTGAATGGGAGCCTTTTTACAATTTTCCAGTTTTGCCTTATTTCGTTGTATGAAAATCCATTCTCCTGAAGATATAGCAGCAGAGCTCCCTCTGTAGGGTTTCCTACCGCTGTATATTCCCCTTTTGCATTTGACTCAAGAAGTGCTGTTGAATTCAGTGCAACTTCCTTTGCAAATGTTTCATCCGCTTTTGAGGAGAAATGCTGAACCTGCATCTTGTTCTGGGTGAGTGTGCCTGTCTTGTCAGTACAGATTACTGTTGTGGCACCCATTGTTTCGCAGGCATGCATTTTCCTTACAAGGGTATTGCCCGCAGTCATCTTGCGCATGCTGTATGCAAGGCTCAATGTCACGCTCATTGCAAGCCCTTCCGGTACAGCAACTACAATTAGAGTTACAGCAATCATGAAGAAGCTGAGCAATAGTGTCAGGTTCTCAATATTGAATGAGAATGTAAGGATTCCCATTGCGTAGTCCCTTATTACCAGGGCTGCAAATGTGAGTCCTGCAACTGTGAATCCAATTTTGCCAATCAGTGAACTCAACTTGTCAAGCTGCCTGTTCAGAGGTGTCTTTGTGCCTGTAAGCTCTGCTGCCTGACGGGCTGTCTTGCCTATTTCTGTTGCATCTCCTACAGCCGTAACCTCCATTATTCCGTCACCTTCAGATACAGTTGTACCTCTATAGATGAAGTTTGGAGAGTATGTGCCTGCAAACTCCTTTACGGGAATATGTGTTTTCCTTGATGCTGCCGATTCTCCGTTAAGGGACGATTCGTTTACACTCAATTCCATTGTTTCCAGCAATTTGCCGTCTGCAGGAATCTCGTCACCTTGTGTGACAATCACTATATCCCCTACTACAAGCTGGTTTTTCGGTATCTGTGTTACATTTCCGTCTCTATATACCTTTACTTGTGTAGTGTCATTGATCTGGTTGAGTATGTCAAACTCCTTTCCTGCCTTGTGCTCGTTTATGAATGAGAGGAATGTGGCAAGGAAAACAGCAAGGAGAATTCCAAGGCTCTCAACTACTGATCCGTGGAAATATCCTGTAATGAATGATAGCAGTGTTGCAAAAAGGAGCAGCTTTATTATTGGATCATTGAACTTGCTTAACAACAAGATAACCCAACTCTCCCTTTTGGGGGGAGTCAGGTCATTTGAGCCGTGCTTTGCTCTGCTTTCTGTTACTTGCTTATCTGATAGTCCTTTATAAGCTTGCATTTTTATTTGTTTAGCAGTGCTGCAATTCTATTATGAAGGTTTTCAAGCTTGGTTGTTGCGTCAGACTGTTTCTTTCTCTCCATTGCAACAACGTTCTCTGGAGCATTGTTTACAAATTTCTCATTGGAAAGTTTGCCGTTCACCTGTTTAAGGAACTTCTCGTAGTACTCAATTTCAGCCTTCATCTTTGCAACCTCTTCCTCTACGTTGATGTGCTCGTTAAGAGGTACAAAGAACTCGCTTGTCTTAACCATGAAGTTTACACCCTGTGCCTGTGCATCAAAAGCATCAGCAACATTGATTGAGGTAATGTTTGCAAGTTTCTTTATTACAGAATCCATGCTGTTGTTGTATGGAGCCTTTGCAAATACCTCAAGAGCCTCTTTAGGTGATATCTGTTTGCTCTGCCTGATGTTTCTGATGTTCATTACCATCTGTGAAGCATTCTCAAACTGCTCCAAAAGCTCTGCGTTGAATGCATCGCCTGCAGGTACGTTCTGGAACATGATTGTCTCACCCTCACCCCTTGCCTCAAGGTTCTGCCACAACTCCTCTGTGATGAATGGCATGAAAGGATGAAGGATTCTCAACAATGAATCAAAGAATGATTTTGTTGAAGCGTATGTCTGAGGGTCTATGCCTGCACCGTATGCAGGTTTTACCATCTCAAGGTACCATGCGCAGAAGTCATCCCAGAACAGCTTGTAGATCTCCATCAAGGCCTCCGAAAGCCTGTATTTGCCCAATAGGTCCTCAATTTCGGCGCTTGTCTTGGCAAGTTTTGCCTCAAACCACTCTACTGCCACTTTTGAGCTCTCTGGCTGCTGTGCAGCATCGTCCACATTCCAGCCGCTTACAAGACGGAATGCGTTCCAGATCTTGTTGTTGAAGTTACGGCCCTGCTCGCAAAGCGCCTCATCAAACAGGATATCGTTTCCAGCAGGTGCTGAAAGCATCATGCCCATACGCACTGCGTCTGCACCATATTGTGCAATCAGCTCAAGAGGGTCTGGTGAGTTTCCAAGGGATTTCGACATCTTTCTGCCCAATTTATCCCTTACGATACCTGTAAAGTATACATTCTTGAACGGCATGTTGCCTTTGTACTCATATCCTGCCATAATCATTCTGGCTACCCAGAAGAAGATGATGTCCGGACCGGTTACAAGGTCGCTTGTAGGATAGTAGTATTTTATCTCATCATTGTCGGGATTATTTATTCCCTCAAACAAAGAAATGCTTTGGGTTAGCCGCTTGATTGTAATGGTAATAGCTGTTCTTAATCTGTTGCCCTTTATCGAGTTAAGGGCCTGGAAGAAAATCTCTCGCCACATATCCGCTCAAATTAATTGTTGAAAAATATTTACTCTGCGAAAGTAGGAAAATTTCAGCGAAAAAGATACCTTTGCGCCCAAATTTACACACACATAATGAGAACAAGAATTACAAGAGGTTCTGCCGCTAAAGGCACAGCCGAGAAAAGAGAGAGAAGAGAGCACTCTTCTGACAGTTACGAAGTTCCAAGACGCAATTTTGGCAAACGCTACGGCGAATTCGAAGAGAAAAAATCATCAAGCAAAAATGGGGACAAACCTTTTGCCAAGAGGGGTGAAAAACCTTTCGGCAAAGAGAAACCTTTCGGTCATAAGAGCGAAAAGCCATTTGGCAAAAGCGAAAGACCTTTCAGCAAAGGTGACAAACCATTCAGCAAAAGCAGCAAGCCATCAATGTCATCACTCTCCTCGATTCCCGCCAGAAGGGGCAAAACATGCTCGTATTTCGTCGTTTTGCAGTTTTCCGGGAGCACTTGATGACCTTCCACTTGGCCAATAATGGTCAATGTGTAGATGTTGCCCTGTTT
>CALCHD010000110.1 GCA_937901105.1 uncultured Bacteroidales bacterium
ACCCTCCATGCTCTCAATTTTAGGGTCATAGAGTTCTATAAGCTCCTGCAGCTTTTCAGGTGTTCCGGTAACACACTGCACCGTTGCCCCTGCACCTTCCCTGTATTTGGCCAGAACCTCCTCAATGTTGCTGTAAGGCAGCAATTGGCGTGCCAGCGCACCGCCTGTATAAGGAAATTCATCCTTATTGAGGATTCCGTACTGGAACAGATCAGAAAACCCTTCATTTGAACCAAATCCAAGATCCGCAAAATACTCTCTTGAGACTACAGCTGCCGAGCCTATAGGATAGGCTTGCAAATCATAGCTCCCTGCAATTCCCATGTTTATCACCAGAGTGTATGGATTGTTCTCCATTACCCCCTTCATTACCTCTTTGGTAACCCTGTGACAAGCCTGCACGGCGCCAATGCCGGTAAGATGGAAATCCACCTGCGCCTGCACCTGATGGTACTGCTTTACCTCATTGAATGCTTTTATTGCCCTTTGCAGTTCCTGCTCTTCTGCTGCTGTAAACAATATTCTCATACTCTATAATGACATAAGGTCAAATTTGAAAATAATTCCTCCCTCCGGCCTGTTCTCCGCTGTAATGTCACCCTTGTGGAAAAGTACAGCATTCCTCACAATTGCCAGTCCAAGTCCGCTGCTGCCTCCAGCCTTTCTGCTCCTTCCCTTGTCTACCTTGTAGAACCGGTCAAAGATACGCTCCAATGACTTGTCGGGAATACCCACTCCATTATCCATATATGTGAAACTTATCCTGTAGCTGGATTCTCCCGATATTTGCTGGATACCTGCCATGATGGAAATGTGGGTATCCGGCCCTCCATGTTCAAGGGTATTGTCAATAAGGTTCTTGAACAGGGAGTAGATGATATCATGGTTGCTTGCAATTGAAAGCTCACTGCTTATCTTTGGAGAGAAGGTTGTGTTGTTTGCCTTCATCTTGTATGCCAGCTCCTCCTCAATCTCCTTAAGGCAGGCAGATATGTTCACTTCCTCTATCTTGTAATAGTCAGACTGCTCCTCCAGCTTGTTGAGTATTGAGACATCATGCACCAGAGATGTAAGCCTCAACGACTGCTTGTATGCCCTCTCCACAAAGTGCCTCATCTGATCTGCATCCATAGTACCGTCATCCATGATGGTTTCAAGGTATGCCCTTATTCCTGTAAGGGGAGTCTTCAGCTCATGGGAGATATTGTTGGTCATCTCCTGCTTGAAGCGCTTTGCCTTCTCAAGCTGTTCATAAGTATCTATGATTCTGCGGCCTATATCACCATATTCATCGTCGGGAAAAGATATTTTAGAGAAGTCCTTCTTGTTGGTGCTCATCACATAGAAAAAGTCATTGAATGCCTTCAATGGTTTAGTAAGTTTCCTGGATATGCAGAACAATGTGACAATAAGGGCAATTATCAGCAACAGTATTGCATACTGGTAGTGTTCGTGATTTCCATCACTTTTTTGGAGCGTGTATACCAGGAACGCAGAGATTACTATGGCAATGATGATTGCATAGTATATTATCAGCTGATATTTGAGCCTGAGCTTTATCTTTTTCATAGGTGTATGCTGTAACCGTAACCGGACCTGTTCACTATAAGGTCACCATAACGTCCTATTTTCTTGCGGAGCCTTGCTATGTGCACGTCAACTGTGCGCTCAAGCACGTAGCTCTCCTCTTTCCATACCAGTTGCAGGATATCTTCCCTTGAATATATCTTGCCGGGAGATTTGGTGAGCAGAAGAAGTATTTCATACTCTTTCTTGGTAAGGGATATCTCCTCACCATCCGCCATTACCATTTTCTTGGCATACTCAATCTTCAGCCCTTCGTGGATAAAGGCGTCATCTTTTGATGCAGCCCCCTTTGCCTGGCCGGTTTTCTGTTCATCTTGTGAAGAACTGCCGGGAACAGCAGGATAGCACCTGTTCAGCACGGCATTTATCCTTGCAAGCACCTCCTTTATAGAGAACGGCTTGGGGATATAGTCATCACCGCCTTTGTTGAATCCGGCGACAATGTCCACCTCGTTGTCAAGTGCAGAGATGAAGATGATAGGGACATCATTATGATAGTCTTCCCTGAGCAGCTGCGCCATCTTGAGTCCGCTGATGCCTTCCATCATTATGTCAAGCAGCAGCAGATGCCAGGTATTCCGCATTTTATAGAGAGCCTCTTCAGCACTTGCAGCGGTGTCCACCTCATATCCTGCCTTCTTTAGATTATATTGCAGGATATCGCATATATCCTCTTCATCATCCACTATAAGTATTCTGAATGTATCTGGTCTGTTCTCCATAAAATTACTGTTATACGTTGGTAGGGTTACAAATATAACATTATATTTGCATAACTAATGTCTATTTTATGAAAATCATTATTGCAGGTGCAGGTGAGGTTGGAAGCCATCTGGCAAAGATGCTCAGCAATGAGTCAAACAGCCTTACAATTATAGATTCTGATGAGAACCGCCTCAACAAGCTGCGTGAGGTGGCAGATGTAATTACCATCTGGGGAAATCCCACCTCCATTGAGACACTCAAGGAGGCCGGTGCCGAGACTGCAGACCTGTTCATTGCCGTAAGTCCGGCTCATGACCAGGATGTGAACATCATAAGTGCACTGCTGGCAAAGAAAATGGGCAGCCAGAAGGTTACTGCCAGAATCAATAATGATGAGTACATGCATCACGAGAACAAGCTTCTTTTCACAGAGCTTGGAATAGATCTGCTTTTCTATCCTGAGAAGATTGCCTCTTATGAGATTGTAGACCTTCTTAAACAGACTGGAACCACTGAGTTCATGGAGTTTGCAAGGGGCCTGCTGCAGATGGTAGCATTCCGTCTTGAGGAGGGTGCACCCCTTATTGACAAATGCGTTTCAGATATCACTTCATTCAGCGGCAAGAGCCAGTACAAGCCTGTAGCCATTGCCAGGGATGAACATACTATCATTCCAAGCCCGCAGACAAAATTCCAGGAAGGGGACCTGGTATTCATGATCTGTACACGGGACGGTGTTCCGGATGCGATGAGTTTCTCGGGCAAGAAGGAGATTCCTATCAAGAACCTCATGATTGTGGGTGGAGGAAGGATTGCAGAGATGCTTGCCAAGAAAATGAGCAAGGTATCTGACCACATAAAAATCATAGAGATAAAGCCAGACCGCTGCGAATATCTTGCAGAGACTCTTGAAAAGGTACTTGTGATAAATGGAGACGGCAGAAATTCAGACCTTCTTCTAGAGGAGGATGTAAACAAATACGATGCTTTCGTAGCAGTTACCAGCAATTCGGAGACCAACATCCTTTCTTGCGTAGCTGCAAAGAAGATGGGTGTATCCAAGACCATTGCAGAGGTAGAGAACATTGAGTACATCAAGCTTGCGGAGGGGATGGGAGTTGATGCTGTAATCAACAAGAAACTTTCAACTGCAGGCCGAATCTTCCGCTTTACCTTGAGCAACAAGGTGAGGTCTATCAAATGTCTCAACGGATCTGACGCCGAGGTTCTGGAGTTCATTGTAAACCCTAACAGCGCCATAACAAAAGGACCTCTCAAGGAGCTTCACTTTCCTAAAGAGGCCATAATCGGAGGTATCATAAGAGGTAACGAAATATTCGTTGCCACTGATGAGACCGTTATCAAGCCTTACGACAGGGTTGCTGTATTCGCCCTGCCGCAGGTCTTGTCTAAAGTAAACAAATTCTTTATATAAGGTTCATCACCACAAACAGCCAGTGGGCAAGTATACCAGCGCACAGGCCGCCTACTGTATGTGCAATGATTGCCTTTGATGTAAGCTCTCTGTAACCAAGAGAGTCCAGCATTGCTGTATGTGTGCTCAAGTAGCCGCTCCAGCACATTCCCATTGCTGTAAATACAGCTATTGCATTGCCGTCAATAAGTCCGCTTGCCTGGAATTTAGGCACAAGGCCAAGTGCAGCGCCTACTGCTCCAAGAGATGTCATAGGGAATGCTACAAGCTCCGGACTCTCAAATCCAAAGAGCCAGTAGAACAGGAAGTCCAGCTTCTCTGCAATTGCAGGAAGGAGTCCGATACCCTCGTATGCCGCACCTGTATATGCACCGCCTTCGCCAGGTCCAAAAGTGAGCATCATTACAAAGGTTGAGATAATAAGCACTCCAGGTATGATTGCAAGGCCAAGCTCCACACCTGATTTGCCTCCATCAAGCAGCGAGTTCAGGATTCTCAAGAAAAGCCCCTGCTCCTTAACCTCTACAATCTCCTCTGCTCCCTTTCCCTCTTCACCATCTTGAGGAACCATATATGAATCAAAGTCAGGTTTTGCCTTAAGGATAAGCTTCTGTACAATTCTGGTTGAGATCATGCTGCCAATAAATGCACCAACAAGACCTACGATTGCCGCAGATGCAAATCCTCTTCCGGCCATGAACACAATCACAACAAGGCCCATTCCAAATGCAGTTCCAAAGTTTGTGATTGAAATAAGCTGGTACTTCTTGAAATACTTGCTGAAATTCTTGTCATTTGCCAAGGTAATAATTGCAGGATTGTCTGAAAGGAATGTAAGCACTCCTCCAAGAGCTGCAACACCCGGAAGATTCCATAGCGGCTTCATAAGAGGCCTCAAGATCTTCTCAAGGATTCCAACCACGCCAAACTCCACAAGGATTTTTCCCAATGCTCCCGACAGTACAGTAATTCCCATAATATAGAACACTGTCTCTATCAAAAGGCTGTAAGCGGTGTTCATAAGGGTATTGAGCATGTTTGGAGTACCCATCACATATCCCAATGAACCAAAAAGAAGGAAGAAAACCACCAAAAACCATAGCGGCTCCAGCTTCTTGCTTGAAATTTTGTTTTTCATCTATTTGTCAGTTTATTGTTATCGGTTAAGAATATCCATCTGCCATCTCACGCCCACATTGAATGTCTGCGGATCCGCATCAGAAGTATTTGAGCACCAGAAAGCATGGATTCTCAATGCCTGCTTATCTGTCTTTATAGGGAAGTACTCCACACCCGCTCCATAGAAGCCCAGGTCAACACCCGGGAGGACATATCTGTCATAAACAAATGAGGCTCCTTCCACCTGTCCCCTGTTTACATCATATCCGCCCTTGGCAAAGATATTCACATTGCCGTTCACAGCATACGAAACCTTGCCGTGCAGAGAGAAGTCATCAAAGAAATCTGTATCCTTGCCTGCATATCTGTTCATATAGTCAAGATCAACGGATGTCTTGCCAAAATGAAACTTGTTTCCAAGTGCAATATAGTTTATAAAATGGCCTTTCTCATACTCAATCATGTTCACTGACCAGATAGTATTGTACCAAGTGGCCAGCTTGCCGTACCATATCACGTTATAGGCATATATGTTCTCCATTGACTGCTGCGAGAATGGAGAGTTCACAACCTGAGCATAGAACTGATGATTCTCTCCTGCCTTGTATCCTACATTCACACCTATCTGGAAAGGGCTTACATGATTCCAGAAATCAGATGCAAAATATACATCAATTGGGGCATAGTCATACTCAATCGTACCTATGCACACCATCTGCTTTCCGGCAGTAACGGTAAACTTGTCATTGTGATGGTATGTAACATTTGCCCAGTCTGTTGCATTGAAGAACGACTTTGGTTCCTGATGCGCCACATATAGCCTGTGCCTGAAGCTGTAGCTGAACTTGCTGTTGATCTTGCCGTTCAAAATAACCTTAAGATAACGTCCTGCAAATCCGCCGTCAGAAGGGAGTCCATCCCCGTATGTTGTCTGCTCTCCATCAAACCTTGCATCTACCTTGATTGAAAGAGAAGGGTCTCCCCCCTGGCAGTTCTCCACTTGCGCACAAACAGCTGTCGGGAAGATGAATATTAAGCCAAAAAGCAATAAAATGCCCAGTTTTTTCATATTTAGGTCCAAATTTAAAATGAAACGGCAAAGGTAATCAATTATCATTCAATTCCAACCACCTCATCTCTTTCTCATCCAGCAATGCCAATACCTCACCTATTCTCAAAGAGCACCTGTTCAGTTCATCACCGCTTATGCTTCCTCCCGACAGTTTCTCTTCAAGGTCTGCCTTTTCGGCATTCAGTGCCTCCAGATCCTTCTCTATCTGCTCAAGCTCCCTCTGTTCCTTATAGCTCAACTTCCTTTTCTTTGCCGGGACATTCTCCGACTCCACAAACTTCTTCTTATCCTCCTTCTGCTGCTTCTCCCTCTCTAAAGCCCTCCTCTCCCTCTCCTTATCCTTGATATACTCCCTGTATCCGGAATAGCTCCCCACAAAGTCCTTTACCACTCCGTCACCTTCAAATACAAAAAGGTGGTCTGCAATCTTGTCCAGGAAGAAACGGTCGTGAGAAACTATGATTACAGATCCGCCATATCCCTTGAGATACTCCTCCAGCACATTAAGTGTAAGAATATCAAGGTCATTGGTAGGCTCATCCAATATAAGCACATTAGGATTCTTCATCAGCACAGTAAGCAGATAGAGCCTTCTTTTCTCTCCACCGCTCAATTTCTCAATCTTGTTGTAGTGCATGCTTGGAGGGAAAAGGAAATAATTGAGGAAAGTAGAGATTGGGACGCTCTTGCCATCTCCCATTGTAACCACTTCCGCAATGTCCCTCACAGCTTCAATAACGGTATCATCAGGATTGAACTCTATACCCTGCTGCCTGTAGTATCCGAACCTTACAGTCTCGCCAATCTCTATCTCTCCCTCCGTAGGGGCAAGGTTTCCAGTGATAAGGTTGAGGAAAGTAGATTTTCCCACACCGTTCTTTCCTACAATGCCAATCTTCTCTCCAGGAGCAAAATTGTAGGTGAAATCCTTAAGACCTGTCCAGTCATCCCACTGAAAACCTACCTTGGTGCAGTTGACAATTTTCTTGCCCAGCCTCTGCATCTGCACATTTATATTCATGGACCTGTTCTCTATCCTCTGCTGTGCCTTGTCTTTGAGATCATAGAAAGCATCTATCCTGTACTTCGCCTTTGTGCCCCTTGCGCAAGGCATCCTGCGCATCCAGTCCAGCTCTGTCCTCAAAAGGTTTCTTGCACGGTCTATCTCCTTCTGGAAATTCTGCATCCTCTCCTCCCTTTTCTCAAGGTAGTATGAGTAGTTCCCATTATACGGATACAGCGTTCCATCTGCCATCTCAATAATCTGGTTGCATACCCTGTCCAGAAAATAACGGTCGTGGGTTACCATAAGAAGCGTACATCTCTGCCGTCCGAGGTACTCTTCCAGATATTCTATAGTCTCAAGATCCAGATGATTGGTAGGCTCATCCATTACAAGAAAATCCGGCTTCTGCACAAACATACACGCAATTGCCACCCTCTTTATCTCACCACCGCTCAATTCAGAGACCTTTTTCTCTGTATCTGTAAGATTTAAGGAAAACAGTATCTCCTCAATTTCATGCTGCTGTATATCCTTGCCACAAGGTGCAACCACCTGCATGATGGTAAGCTGCGGATCATATACATTATCCTGCGCCAGGAAAGCAATCTTAATATCCTTTAGAAACTTCACTTTACCGTCTCCATCAGAACTCTCAACTCCCGCCAATATTCTCAACAATGATGTCTTGCCTGTTCCGTTAGGGGCAATAAGTGCTATCTTGTCTCCCTCATTTATATTGAGATTGATATTCTGAAAAAGGACCTTTGGCCCATAAGACTTTGATACGTTCTCTACTTGTAAGTAACTTGCCATATTCTTGAATTAGAAAGGACAAAAATATAAAAAAAGAGGCTGTCTGAAAAGACAACCTCTTTCTCTACTTATCTTGGAATCAAAATTAGTTTGCTCTCTCGATAACAACAACTCTTGTAAGAGTACGGCTGTTCTCCCACATGTTGTCCTGACCGCCTAGGCCTTTCCACTCAATCTGGCTCTCGCTTACGCCAGCTTTGATAAGTGCATTGTAAACAGCCTCAGCACGTTTGTCAGAAAGTTTCTGGTTAGTTCTAGCAGAACCGGTAGCTTTGTCAGCATAACCTTTAACAACGTATTTAACGTCTGGATTAGCTTTCATGATATCAGCTGCAAGGCCAATGTTAACTTTGCCTTTAGCGTCAATCTTAGCGCTTCCAATAGTGAAGAATACTGCTCTAGGACCAGCAACCTCAACCTCAACTGGAGCTTTAGCTTTCTCTTTAGCCAACTCATCGTTTGCAGCAACCAAAGCAGCTTTCTCTTTAGCCAACTCTTCTTTAGTTGCAGCTAGAGTAGCCTGCTCTGCAGCCAAAAGCTCTTTGTATTTCTTGATGTCACCATTTGCAGCAACAAGTAGAGCCTCGTTAGTAACTTTAACAAATTTCTTGCCACCGAAGAAGTATGTAGCGCCGAATGAAGCACCTACAAAACCGTTAGCGTAAGTTGAGCTCAAGTCACCGAATGGTGAATCAGCCAACTCACCTCTTACCTCTAGGTTAAGGGCCCATTTGTTGTTAATGTTGTAAGCTGCACCCAAACCTGCAGAACCGTTGATCAATGCTTTAGCATCTGCATTACCTGCCATCTCTGCTTTAGCAATGTTCAAGCCAGGACCCATGAATGCATAAACCTCAAAGTTTCTGTCTGGGTTATAGCCTGCAACTGCGTTTGAAATGTTGAACATCATATCAGCGCGAACTGCTACGAAATTCTTCTCAATGTTTCTCCACTCGCCAGGGATTACACCTGTAGCGTCAACATATCTGTTTGAGTACAAGTCAGCCTTGCCGAATGAAACCATTCCTCTAACACCCCAGATAGGGTTAATCAATTTACCAACAGATACATTAGCTGCAAATGTAGCGTTGTTGTCTGAACCAAATGGGTCTACACATTTCTGAACACCAGCGCTTAGGCTCACAAAGTAATTGTCTTTAGAGCTCTCTGCATAGTATCTGCTCTTTGTCTGAGCTGTTGCTACTGTAGCAAAAGCTGCCAACATCAAAGAAAGAAAAACTAGTCTGCTTTTCATACTATAGTCTTTTAAAAATTAATAGTTCGTTCTGTTACCGGACTACTTCAAATGTATCTTATAACACAAGCCCCCGGTAAAATGTTTTAAATCCTGCATCAGAAACTGCAGCTGGAGCTGATCAAACAGCAGATATGACATTCCAACATTATAGTTTATATTGTCATACTCTGCAATCAGCCTCAAATCAGGCAACATTGACGGATTGTAAGTTATTCCGGCAGCAATGCCGTTCAAATGATTTGAAGTTCTTCTATTGTACACATAGGACACTGAAATTCCAAATCTCTCTTTTCCCAACATCAGGTGCTTTGTAGCTGCTGCATAAAAACGGCAGAAATAACCATTTCCATCTGCAGTATTAAGCTGTCCGTCTCCCGATTCTGTATAAGGATCAGATGTTCCTACAACCACAGCCGGCATATGCTTCCAAAACTGGCCTTCCTTCAAAAGTCTCAACCTCGCAGAGAAATACCTGTCCTGGTTACAAAACTTTTCAGGGTCAACAAACCAGCCTATTCCAATTGTCTTGGCCTTGAACATGGTTGCTGTATATGCAATCTCAAGGAACGGAAGAACAGTAAAATTCAAATAATAATTGTACGTTCCATAACTCCACGGGTTTGGAGTCAGCTCCTTGTTTAGGAAGTTTCCACCCAGCACTACTGTCTTCACATCCTGCATCTCTGCAGAAGGTGCATTAAGCAGTCCTGTTGTGCCGTGAGTAAATTGGGCAGAAAGCATAGTATGCATACACAGAAAAGCACAAACCAGCAATATGCATCTTGCGAACTTCTTCATGTCAATTATACTTTCTGCCTATTAACTTTCAGTTTCTTTATGATATTACTGCTCGTTAGCCAAACCGCCACCTACTGCAGTAGCACCACCATGGTGGTTGTCATGATTGTCATGGTTGTCATGAGAATCATCAGGATTGTTGTCATGATTGTCATGGTTATCATGATTGTCATGGTTGTCATGAGCATCGTAGATTGCCTTAACAACGCATCCTACCTCGTTGATTACAGTGAAAGTTTTCTCTGTAGCATCGTACATAACAACTGCATAGTCCTCCATTTTGTAAGTACGTACAAGCTCGTAACCAACTAGCATTCTTCCGTTACCGCCGATAGTAGCTTTCTTTGCAACATCTTTGAAAGAGTTGTTGAAGAAAGGCATGTTAGTAGCCTGTGATAGAGCCTCACCTACATAAGCAGTCTCATCAATTGCTTTAGTAGCAACTGCTGGAGTGAAGATGAAACCTGATTTCTCGTTGAAAGAAACCTCAAATGGCATATCAGTAGCCTCGATCTCACCAACCTCAGTAACAGCAAACATACCATCCTCTAGGATCTCTGCATTCTCAAAGCCCAAAGCTGCAAGCTGTGAAGCTGAAAGATTTGCCTCACCAGCAGGAGTTACCTCTGCAGGAAGTGAAGCTGCGCTGAAAATAGCGATATCAACAGAAGTGATGCTAACCTGATCATCACCTACAGCTACAACCTGTACAGTTCTGGTTACATCCAAATAATTCTCTGCAGAAACTAAGATATCGTACTCACCAGGACCAGCTACCTGTTTCTGGAATGATCCGTTTGATACAGATACAGAAGCACCGTCAATTTTTACAGATACACCTGCAACTGCAGCACCTGTAGTACCGTCGCTAACAGTACCAGTAATGTAGTAAGCAGCCGGAACTGGCTCAACTACTGGAGAAGGCTCTGGCTTCTCATAACAAGCTGTCATGAAAACAGAACAAACTGCCAAAACAGCCAACGCAAATTTTGCGTTCAAACCTGAAATAAATTTTTTCATTGTTGTGATAGTTAATTGTTAATAATATTAAAAATTCAATAATTCCTGTTTTAAATATGCCGGATTGTACTTGATGTCCTCACTCATATTGGACTGGCAGTTAGCCTTAAAGCTCTGCCCGTATACAAACGTTCCGCCGGCATTATACTCAAATCCCCATATTCTGCTGGTTGTAACCCTAGGGATATAGCCTTTTCTCTTATACTTGTAAGGAGGAAGGTTTATTACAAACCTGAAGCCTCCGTTTATTCCGTTGTTATGCCAATCGTCGGGAACATACATTCCATAAAATCCGATTGAACAGTATTTCATATGACGGATCATGTCAAACCTGACTCCGCATTCCCCCTGGAGATATTTCTCTCCACGCAAACTGAACTGTGTATCCCAGTCCTTATAATAATAGTTTGCTGCAATATGCCCTGTCACCTTTCCGGAATTCTTGTCATATCCCAGCTTGAACGGATGTGTATTCTTTCCGCCATGCCATTCTCCCCACTCTCCAAAAATGGTATAGCTGGCCCTTGCATCAAACCAGAAGTCACCCTTCTTTGGATAATACGCCGCCGCAAGGTCTACACCGTTGCGGTTGTTGTTGAAGAAGCCTACAGTTCCTGTAAGGAAGATGTCATAAGGCAATCTCACTGTCTGTGAAACTGTAAGGAATCCAGGACGCACATCATCATACTTGTAGCCGTAGTCATTCACAATAGGGATGACAAGCTGTGCCGTAACTTTTCCTCCTCTCCACAACGACGCCTCAAGTGTAGGATTCAAATTCAGCCTTACCTGGTAAGGCACTGAAAGCCTTCCGTTCTTGAAGCTGAACATGGGATAAAGCACCAGATCAACTTTATATAAAGAACTGTTCTTCCTCTCTTTTCCTTTCACGAGCTCCCATCCGTCTCCCAAATCATAGCTCACATTCCAGTCGCTCCTTAAAATATCCCTCTCACCTACCTCCTTCTTGTTGCAGCACAAGGAGATTTTTGGGACATTGTTGTCAAGCACAATAAGCCTGCAAATCCTTCCATCCTCCGGCATGCCGCTTTTCTGTATCTCATCCAAAGCCTTGCCGATACCCACTCCTGTCAATCTGTATGTGTTGTTCTCCAGCAAAAACACCCTTTCCGAATCATCCTCTGCCCAGGCAACATTCTCAAATCCCAGACTCACCAGTGCCTCCACTGTGCTTTCCCCTCCTTGGGCAAACGCAGCCAATGGCATCAAAAACGCACATAATAAACACAAAAACATGCGTTCCAGGCTATTACGAGAGGGCTTCCTATCCATTAAGCAACATTTTTACAAATTATACAGACTGCAAAGATATTCAATTTCCAACAAAAACAAAAAAAATAAATCATTTTGAACCTTTTTCCATCTGGTCCCAAACAACGGATTTTCAGGCAAAAAAAGTGGGCATCGCCACTGCAATGCCCACCGTATATATATAAAGGTATTAATATCAGTCTTTACAGCAGATTGGTCTGATCTGTGAGAAGAAATCGTTTCCTTTATCATCTACAAGAATGAAAGCAGGGAAGTTTTCAACCTCAATTTTCCAGATAGCCTCCATTCCTAGTTCTGGATACTCAACACACTCTACGCTCTTGATATTCTCTTTTGCAAGAATTGCTGCAGGACCTCCAATACTTCCAAGATAGAAGCCTCCATGTTTATGGCATGCATCAGTAACCTCTTTGCTTCTGTTACCTTTTGCAATCATGATCATGCTGCCGCCATTCTCCTGGAACAAATCAACATAACTGTCCATACGGCCTGCAGTTGTAGGGCCGAATGATCCGCTGGCCATTCCTTTAGGGGTCTTTGCAGGGCCTGCATAGTAGATAGGATGGTTCTTGATGTATTCAGGAAGGCCTTCACCCTTGTCAATTCTCTCTTTAAGTTTTGCATGGGCGATATCCCTTCCTACTATAATAGTACCGTTCAAAAGAAGGAATGTAGAAACTGGATACTGGCTCAACTGCTCAAGAACCTCCTTAATAGGGCGGTTCAAGTCAACTTTCACACCTTTTGCCAATGCAGAACCTGAAAGATACTGCTCTGGGATAAGACGTGCAGGATTCGCATCCAATGTCTCAAGCCAGATACCGTCCTTATTAATCTTAGCCTTAACGTTTCTGTCAGCACTACAGCTTACACCCATACCTACAGGGCAAGAAGCGCCGTGACGTGGAAGACGGATTACTCTTATATCGTGTGCAAAATATTTTCCGCCGAACTGTGCGCCAATGCCAAGGTTGTGGGCAGCCTTAAGAAGACGTTTCTCCATCTCAACATCTCTGAAAGCATAACCCTCCTCGCTTGCAGCAGTTGGAAGTGAATCATAATATTTTGTAGAGGCAAGCTTCACAGTCTTAAGGTTAAGTTCTGCTGAAGTACCGCCAATAACAAATGCAATATGGTAAGGAGGACAAGCCGCAGTACCCAAAGTCTTCATTTTCTCAACCAAGTATGGCTCAAGTTTCTCTGGAGTGATAAGCGCTTTTGTCTCCTGGAAAAGATATGTCTTGTTTGCAGATCCGCCACCTTTGGCTACGAAAAGGAACTTGTACTCGTTTCCGTCTGTAGCAAAAATGTCAATCTGTGCAGGAAGGTTACATCCGGTATTCTTCTCATTGTACATATCCAACGGAATATTCTGTGAATATCTCAAGTTGTCATTTGTATATGTATCAAACACACCGTGAGAAAGTGCCTCCTCATCGCCGCCGCCAGTAAATACAAACTGGCCTTTTTTAGCAACAATTGTAGCTGTACCTGTATCCTGGCAGAAAGGAAGCTGTCCTTTTGCAGAAACATCTGCATTCATAAGCATCTGGATTGCAACAGCCTTGTCATTGTCGCTGCTTTCAGGATCTGAAAGGATCTTTGCAACCATCTCATTGTGCTCCGGACGCAACATGAAAGAAACATCATGCATAGCCTGTCTTGCAAGGAATCTCAATCCTTCAGGATCTACTTTCAAGAACTCCTTGTCACCGAATTTCTCTACAGAAACATAGTCTTTGGTAAGAAGATGATACTCGGTAGTATCTTTCCCCATAGGGAACATCTCTTTATATACGAATTCCATAATATTATATAAGTGTATTTATTGTTTTGTATTCTCCATCAAATAGCTTCTCATAAACTCATTCAAGTCTCCATCCAGCACCGCTGCCGTATCTGAAGTCTCACAGTTTGTCCGCAGATCCTTTACCATCTTGTAAGGATGCAGCACGTAGCTCCGTATCTGCGATCCCCACTCAATCCTCTTCTTCTGCCCCTCAAGCTCAGCCTGCTTTGCCCTCTTCTTGGCAAGCTCTATCTCATAAAGGTGAGACTTTAGGATCCTCAACGCATTCTGGCGGTTATCAAGCTGTGAACGGGTCTCCGTATTCTCAACAACTATGCCGCTTGGGATATGCCTTACCCTCACGCCGGTCTCCACCTTGTTCACATTCTGTCCGCCAGCACCGCTTGAACGGAAAGTATCCCACTCAAGGTCTGAAGGATTAATCACAATCTCAATGGAATCATCAACCAGCGGATACACAAAGACAGAGGAGAATGTAGTCTGCCTCTTTCCCTGCGCATTGAACGGAGATATCCTCACCATTCTGTGCACACCGTTTTCAGATTTCAGGTAACCATACGCAAACTCCCCTTCAAACTCAATGGTAGCAGACTTGATTCCTGCCTCATCCCCTTCAAGCACATCATATACAGTAACCTTGTAACCGTTCCTCTCACCCCATCTCACATACATGCGGAGCAGCATGCTGCTCCAGTCATTGCTCTCTGTACCGCCTGCTCCCGAATTTATCTTTAGCAAAGCTCCAAGATTGTCTCCCTCCTCACCTAACATGCTCTTCATCTCAAGCTCTCCCAGCATATCATCTATCTTCTTCTCCTCCTGGGCAATCTCCTCCTGTTCAGCACCCATCTCCTTCAACAGCTCCACATCCTCAAGGGCACCTGCCACAGCATCCAATGAATTTACCCAATACTTTACTCCCGACAGTTTCTTAAGGAATGCCTCTGCCTCCTTGGGATCATCCCAGAAACCTTCTGAAGTACTTATTTTCTCTTTCTCCTCAACATCCGCCTTCTTTCCGGCATAGTCAAAGAGACCTCCTCAGCGCATCCAGGCGCTCACTAAAACTGCTCATCTTAAAAAAATTATTAGACTAAAGACAAAGATAAGAAAAACTACTTGAAATCCTTAATTATATCCATAATTTGGCAATACTGGAAACCACGGCCCAGTGCAAACCTCAACACCTTCTCCCGTTTCTGCTGCAAAAGGAGATCAGACTTTAGCGAATTCCACTTTTTCTGCAATATTTCATTGAGCCTGCCGGAAGCAAAGCACTCCATATTCTCTGCAATGGCTTTATTCACTACCGGCTCTGCCACCCCCAACCCCTTAAGGTTAAAGGCAATCTTCACTGCGCCCCACCCCGCAAAACGGGCCTTGTCCCTCACATAGGAACCGGCAAAACGGGCATCATCCACAAACCTCTCCTTCACAAGAGAGTCAATTATCCCCTCTATCTCCCCTTCAGTGAACTCCGCCATCCCCTTCTGCTTTTGCGCAGCACTCCAACGCTGGAGCTTCCTGCGCACCTGCCCGCTGCACTGCTCGCACCTGCTGCACTGCCCCTGAAGTCTTGCCAACGCCTGCTCCGGTGTCATATCCTGCAGTTAAAAATAATGTCCTAAACTGATATATGCACCAAACTTGTGGTCATAGTCAGACCAGTGCACATTGAATGCAAGAGGACCTATAGGACTGTTATATGCATACTTCAATCCCACTCCCCAAATGCCGAACCCTCCAGGTGCAAACATCTCGTCCACACTCATTCCGCTGCGCAAATAGTTGGCAATGGCATAAATATAATGGCTGCTGCCAATCTGCTGCCTTATATCCATACGCCCTATAAGCACGCTGTTATATATAGGGTTCGCATAGTTCATCCCTATAAACGGCAGCTGCTGGCTGAAATACCTGCCAGGCTCCGATCCTCCAAAATAGTTCAGATACGGAATCTCCGTACAGTCACCGATAATCACCCTGCCATAAAGATGAGGCAGAAAGACAAGCCTGTTGCTGGCCCTCATTGTACCGTCAACCATCAGCTTCACCGCTCCAAAAGGTGCTGAATTGCCTGAATATGCCTTTGTCCAATATGTACCTTCCACCTCCACTGCAACTCCATGCTTTGCAAAATAGTCATCATCCAGATTGTCCATCTTGCCGCTGAAATAGAAGCTCTGGTAGCTCTTGTCCTTCAGCCTGTAGTCTTGATAGTTGTCGGGAATATTATACTTGAGGTACCGGTTGTAGTCATAATGCTCAAACCTTGTCCCTATCTTAAAGTTATAGTTCCTCAAGTAGATGTTTGCCAGGTTTATTTCACCCCTCTGGTACCTGAAATCAAGATTGTTCTGGTTCTCGGTAGACTTGTAGATATTCATGTCCATTCCGCCCACCTTGTAGTTGAACTCTATCTTTGGAAAATATTTTGAGTTGTACGAATAGTTGAACTCCCCATACGGATTATAGCTCAACCTTCCTGTAACCCCCACCTTTGAGCCCAACAGTCCAAGTTCATTGAATCCTATATGCACCAGCAATCCGGCAGCCTCCTCCGAATCGTATCTGGCCCCCAAAGCCACAACGTTGGACGGGCCCTTTACCAGATTAAGCACCAGCACCTCATTTCCCTTTCCGCGCTCCTCAATCTTATATGTTACAGACGAAAAGGCCTTTGTACCCATGAGAACAGATATTCCTTTGTCTATATCCACCTTGGTAAGCTTTTCACCAGGCCTTAATCCCGATATTCTCCTCATCCAGTGCATATCCTTTTCAGGAACCCCCTTAAGGAGAACTTCAGCAAAAAGGAACTCTTCTTTTTTAGGGTTAGTCTGTACAGGTGAAGGCTGGCTGTAGTCGCCCAAAGCCAATGTGCTCAACCTCCTGACAAGGCTGTCCAATGATGCAATCTTCTCCCTGGCTGCAATTTCTCCATTCTCTATCAGCTGCGCAATAGCAGGAGCATTGAAGCTGAAAGTACCGTATTTTGAAACATCCGGCTTTATGAGGATATCCACATCCTTCACATTCCTCACATATGCGTCATATCCCAAAAGGTCGAGCATCTGCATGAACACCTGCGGCATTGCCCGCAGCTCATCCGCAGAAGGCGCGTCATTCTTTATGTCTACACCTATCACAATGTCGGCACCCATATTGCGTGCCACATCTACAGGAAAATTATTCACCACGCCACCGTCTACCAGAACCCTGCCGTCAATCTCTACCGGCGAGAATACGCCGGGGATTGCCATTGTTGCACGCATCGCCATTGTAAGTTCTCCACGGTCAAGCACAACAGCCTCTCCCGAAGACAAATCTGTTGCTACACAAGCAAACGGTACCGGAAGATTCTTGAACTCAATATCTCCCCTGTGCTGCATGGCAAGGCCATTGAGGAAGTTGAGTACATTCTGGCCTCCTATGAATCCGGATGGGAGCCTTGAAATTGGGGACTCCGACCTTGCAGCATTCACACCGTAGAAAGGGAGCCTTACAAGATACTTTGCATCCAGGCTCCTGCCGTCAAACGACTCATCCCGTCGGGAATATGAATTGTCACTCAAAAGATATTTCCAGTCGCATCCGGAGACTATGGAGTCCAGCTCTGCTGCAGAATACCCCATGGAATAAAGACCTCCCACCAGGCCTCCTATGCTGGTTCCCACTATCATGTCTATAGGAACACGTGCTTCCTCAAGCACCTTGAGTGCACCTATATGCGCCGCACCCTTGGCACCGCCGCCACAAAGCACCAGGGCAACCTTGGGGCGCCTTGGAACTTTTTCCAGCCTCTGGTCTGCACACAACGGCCCTGCAGCCGCCATTACAGCAGTACACACCAGAATCATATTCACTATAAACTTCTTGAACATTCTCTTCTGTTTTTATTTCTTTCCTGCAAGCATACCGCATGCTGCCATAATATCTTCTCCACGGCTTGCCCTCAAGGTTGTCATCAGACCTGCGCCGTTGAGTCTCTCCTTAAAGGCCTCAATTACAGGCATTGGAGATGGAGCCAGCGGAGAATCCGGTATAGCATGGAACCTGATAAGATTCATCCTGCACTCCAATCCCTTGAGCATTCTTACAAGGGCATCTGCATGCTTCTTTGTATCATTTACCCTGTCAAACATGATATACTCAAAACTTACCCTGCGCTGGCCGGTAAAATCATACTCTTTTATCAGGTCAAGGGTTTCCTCAAGAGGGAATCCCTTCTCCATAGGCATAAGCTCAACCCTCTCCCCCGGGAACGGGTTATGGAGGCTTATTGCCAAATGGCATTTTGTAAGGTCCAGAAACGCCTTCAACGGATTGAATGCGTGATATACGCCCCTGTTCTTCTCGTCCATCCTGTAATCCGGAAGTTCCACAAGCTGCGGTGATGAGGTGACACCTATACTGCTGAGTGTTATCCTTTTGGGGCTCCATGCAAATCCCCACTCTGCAGTAAGCACCTCAATAACCTTAAGCACATTTGCAAGGTTGTCCAAAGGCTCACCCATTCCCATAAACACAGCATTGGTAAGGCTCTCCGCCTCATCAATTCCCATAAATTGCGAGAGGATCTCATTAACCTTAAGGTTACCGCTGAAACCCTGTCTTCCTGTCATGCAGAACTTGCAGTGCATCTTGCATCCTGCCTGAGAAGAAACACAGATTGTGGCCCTTGGTTCATCGGGAATCATAACAGCCTCAACACATGTTCCGGTATGGCATGGGAAAAGGTATTTCTTTGTTCCGTCAACCGATGCCTGAAGCTGTGTATAATCCACTCTTCCAACCTCACAATCCTCAGACAATCTTTCCCTTGCAACCTTGGAAAGATTGGTCATCTGATCAATTGATGTAACCCTCTTCTTGTATAGCCAGTCTGCTATCTGTTTGCCTGTAAAAGCAGGCAGTTTATACTCTACGGCAAGCTGCTTCAGCTCGTGCAGCGACATGCCCAACAAAATTTTCTTCATACACCGCAAAGTTACGATTTTTTAAGTATCTTTGTTAGGATAAAAACTAACAAATTAATTCTGGAAAATATGGCTAAAGAAGTAGAAACTCCAAACGTAGCGGAGGTGAATGCAGCCAAGCTTAAAGCATTGCAGGCTACATTGGACAAGATTGAGAAGGATTTTGGAAAGGGGACAATAATGAAGCTGGGGGATCAGCCAAAATGGGATGTATCGGTTATCCCAAGCGGTTCAATTGCATTGGACTGCGCATTGGGAATTGGAGGATATCCAAAAGGTAGAGTAATTGAGATATACGGACCTGAGAGCAGCGGTAAGACAACCCTTGCAATCCACGCAATTGCAGAGGCTCAGAAAACAGGCGGCATTGCAGCAATCATTGATGCAGAGCACGCATTTGACCGCACTTACGCAAAGAAACTTGGCGTAAATGTAGACACTTTGCTTATCTCTCAGCCCGATAACGGCGAGCAGGCCCTTGAGATTGCAGACAGCCTTATCCGCTCGGGTGCAATTGATATCATTGTAATTGACTCAGTAGCAGCACTTACCCCTAAAGCTGAGATTGAGGGTGAGATGGGCGACTCAAAGATGGGTCTTCAGGCACGTCTTATGAGCCAGGCATTGAGAAAGCTTACTGCAAACATCAGCAAAACCAACACCTGCTGTATCTTCATCAACCAGTTGAGGGAAAAATTGGGTGTGATGTTCGGCAACCCTGAGACAGCTACCGGCGGTAACGCATTGAAATTCTATGCATCTGTAAGACTTGATGTAAGAAGAACCACCCAGCTTAAAGACGGCGAGGATGCTACCGGAAACCGCACCCGCGTAAAAGTTGTAAAGAACAAGATGGCTCCACCTTTCAAGAAGGCAGAGTTTGACATCCTTTACGGCGAGGGTATCTCAAAAATCAGCGAGATCCTGGATCTTGGCGTTGAGTACGAGATTATCAAGAAGAGCGGCAGCTGGTTCAGCTACGGCGAGAGCAAGATCGGTCAGGGCCGTGAGGCTGTAAGACAGCTTCTTATGGACAACCCTGAGCTTGCAGAAGAGATTGAGGCAAAAGTCCGCGAGGCAATTGCCGCACAGGGCGAGAAAGAGTAACCTCCTTTTGGAAGAAGATTCTTTTCCATGCAGAGATTTTCTCTTCCCTGCAGAAATTCAAAGAGGGTAACCCAGCCGGGGTGCCCTCTTTTCATTTGTCCTTAAAATCATCTCATATCAAGGACAAACTGCACCATTTATCAATTTTGTCCTCAATATCACCCCAAAACCAGGACAAAATACATCAACTGACACATTTTATCCTCAATATCACCCAAAAACCGGGACAAAATACTCATCGGTGGCATTTCCTCCCGGAATTGCTGCCTAAATGAGGATGTTTTGCTCCTGCAATTTGTTGAGCACGGTACAAATTTACACATCCAAGCACCTTATACCTCTTATAAAAAGGAAAACTGAAATTATTTATTACCTTTGTACGTTTATTCACGCCGAAAATAATAAGAGAAATATATATGGAAAAGATTATTCTTACAGGAGACCGCCCAACCGGCAAGCTGCACTTGGGCCACTATGTAGGTTCATTAAGGAGAAGGGTAGAGCTTCAGAACAGCGGGGAATTTGACAAGATCTTCATTATGATTGCTGATGCACAAGCTCTTACAGACAACGCAGACAACCCTGAAAAGGTTCGCCAGAATATCATTGAGGTGGCTTTGGACTACCTTTCAGCAGGCTTGGATCCGGAGAAATGTACAATTTTCATCCAGTCGCAGGTACCTGAACTTTGCGAGCTTGCATTCTATTATATGAACCTTGTAACCGTACAGCGTCTTCAGCGCAACCCTACCGTAAAGCAGGAGATCCAGTTGAGAGGCTTCTCAGACGACGAGGAGAACGCAAACAAGAAAGGTACCCCTGTAGGATTCTTCACATATCCTATCAGCCAGGCATCGGACATTACTGCCTTCAAGGCAACTGTAGTTCCAGTAGGAATTGACCAGGCCCCTATGATTGAGCAGACCCGCGAGATTGTACACAAGTTCAACACCGTTTACGGCGAGACTCTTGTACTTCCTGAGATGATGCTTCCTGAGAACTCAGTATGTATGCGTCTTCCAGGTACAGACGGCAAGGCTAAGATGAGCAAGTCACTTGGCAACTGCATCTACCTTTCAGACTCTTCAAAAGAGATCAAGAAGAAAGTGAACAGCATGTACACAGACCCTGAGCACCTTCAGATCTCAGACCCTGGTCATGTAGAGGGCAACGTAGTGTTCACTTACCTTGATGCATTCAGCACACCGGAGCATTTTGCAAAATTCCTTCCGGAGTACGCAAACTTGGATGAGATGAAAGACCACTACCGCCGCGGAGGCCTTGGCGACGGCACCTGCAAGAAGTTCCTTTTCAACATTATGGAGGAGTTCCTTGCCCCAATCCGCGAGAGAAGAAAAATGTACGAGCAGAACATCCCTCAGGTATACGACATCCTTCGCAAAGGTTCCGAGGAGGCCCGCGCAAAAGCTGCCGCAACCCTTGAGGAGGTTAAGGCTGCCATGAAGATCAACTACTTCCAGGACGAGGAGCTGATCAAGGCACAGGCAGAGGCTTACAAAGCAAAATAAAAACCGTTTTTTGATTTATAAAAGAGGAAATTCAAGGCGCACGCAGTCGAAGAACCCGGAGCTTGCTTATGCAAGTGAGGAGTTCTGAGACAAGTGCAACGCAGAATTTACCTTTTAGAAACAAAAAAGATGATTGACCACGCAACAGTAGAACGCATCTTGGACGCCGCCCGCATAGAGGAGGTTGTGAGCGACTTTGTCTCCCTTAAGAGAAGGGGGGCAAACTACATTGCGTGCTGCCCGTTCCATCATGAGAAGACCCCAAGCTTCTCTGTTTCGCCAAGCAAGGGCATCTACAAATGCTTCGGATGCGGCAAGGCAGGCAGTACCGTGAGCTTTGTGATGGAGCACGAGCAGATGAGCTACGTTGAGGCGCTCAAGTACCTGGGACGCAAGTACGGCATTGAGGTAAAGGAGAAGGAAGAGAGCGAGGAAGATGTACAGCAGAGGCTTCACCATGAGTCATTGCTGATTGTAAACGACTTTGCCCAGAAGTTCTATACAGAGCAGCTGCTCAAGACAGAGGAGGGCATTGCCATAGGCTTAAGCTACTTCAAGGAGCGTGGCTTTACAGACGAAACCATAAACAAGTTCCTCTTGGGCTATGCCCCAAACAAGAAGAGGGAATTTACACATAACGCACAGAGAAAAGGGTACAAGAAGGAGCACATGGTGGAGGTTGGCCTCACCATAGAGCGCGAGAACGGAGAGCTTGTAGACCGCTACTATGACAGGGTGATATTCCCTATCAGGGGCATCAGCGGCAAAGTGATTGCCTTTGGCGGAAGAAAGCTCCGCAACGACAAGGAGGTTGCCAAATACATCAACTCACCTGAGAGTGAGGTATATGTAAAGAACAAGGTCCTTTACGGAATCTATGAGGCAAAGCAGGCCATTGCAAGGGAGCAGAAGTGCTACCTTGTTGAGGGCTACACAGATGTGATTTCATTCCACCAGGCAGGTGTGGAGAATGTAGTATCCAGCAGCGGAACCTCCCTCACCACCGGACAGATCCAGCTCATAAAGAGGTTCACCAACAACGTAACAGTCCTTTATGACGGCGACTGGGCTGGAATCAAGGCCTCCCTGCGAGGAATTGACATGCTGCTTGAAGAGGGCCTTGAGATAAAGGTTGCCCTTTTTCCCGACGGAGAAGACCCCGACTCATTCGCACGCAAACATACCCGCGAGGAACTTTTGGAATTCCTCTCAAACAACGAGGAGGACTTCATCAGCTTCAAGCAGAGGATCCTTACCCAGGAGCTAAATAAAGATCCTCTCCAGAGAGCAAAACTCATTGGCGAGGTGGTAAGCAGCATTGCTGTAATCCCCGACGCCATTGTACGTGCCGTATACATAGAGCAGACAGCGGCAAAGCTGAACATTAAGGAGGAGCTTCTGCAGCAGGAGGTTGCCAAGCAGCGCCACAAGAAGCAGAGCGAGGAGTTCTACCAGCAGAAGAGGGAGCAGGAGAGGCAGGAAAGGCTGCAGGGAATTCAGGCGGCAGACTCAACAGCAGCATTTGGAGCACAGCAGGCAGCATCCCAGCGCAACAGCATACCTGGATTTGTTGTAAACACCTACTGCAGCGAGGCGGAGAAGGAAATCCTGTACTACCTGCTCAAGTTCGGATATCTTCCAATACACATAGATTCTGATTTTGCATACGGTGCAGAAGACGAGGAGCAGACAGTGGCCCAGTATATACTGGCCCAGCTGCAGAATGACGAGCTGGAGCTTCAGAACCTGCAGTACAAGGAGATATTCAACGAATACTTCCAGTTGAAGGAACACGAGAGCGAGAAGGTTCTCCGCTACTTCATGAACCACCCCAGCAAGGAGGTTTCAAGCATAGTGGCAGACCTTTTCATACAGCCATATACAATAACAATCCAGCAGTTCAGCAAGTCACTTATTCCAGAAAGGAATGTGCTTGGCAGGGTAGTTCCAAAATCCATCCTCATCTACAAGGCCAAGGTTACGGCACAGGCAGCCATGAACCTTACCGAGGAGCTGGGAAAGGCACAGAAGGAGAAGAATGTGGAGCTCCAGAATGAACTTATGGGGCAGCTCAACACCCTTATGCAGGTGAGGAACTTCTTCTCCAAGGAACTGAACAGAATAATCTTGTAAAGAAAATCATCCTCCCGACAGTTTTGTCGGGATGAAAAAACAGAAAATAATTGAAAATAAAATATAAAGAAAATGGGAAAAGAATTTAAAAGACACCTGATTACATCGGCCCTTCCATATGCGAACGGTCCGGTGCATATCGGCCATCTTGCAGGCGTATATGTACCTGCAGATATCTATGCCAGATTTTTGAGACTTAAAGGTGAGGAGGTACTTTTCATTGGAGGTTCAGACGAGCACGGAGTTCCAATCACCATCAAGGCAAAAAAAGAGGGCTGTACTCCACAGGATGTAGTAGACAAGTATCACAATATCATCAAGGATTCGTTCCAGGGATTGGGAATCAGCTTTGACGTATATTCACGTACCAGCTCCCCTACCCACCACAAGACTGCAGCAGCATTCTTCAAGAAGCTTTATGAGGATGGCAAGTTCATTGAGAAAGAGAGCGAGCAGTTCTTTGATGTTGAGGCAAATACATTCCTTGCAGACAGATACATCACAGGTACTTGCCCTAAATGCGGCAACGACCATGCTTACGGCGACCAATGTGAGAAATGCGGTTCTTCAATGAGCCCTGATGAACTCATCAATCCTCACTCAGCTCTCAGCGGCGCTCAACTCGTAAAAAAAGCTACAAAACACTGGTATCTTCCTTTAGACCAATATGAACAATGGCTACGTGAATGGATCATCGAAGGTCATAAAGAATGGAAACCTAATGTTTATGGTCAAGTCAAGAGCTGGCTCGACAATGGTCTCCAAC
This sequence comes from uncultured Bacteroidales bacterium, assembly GCA_937901105.1. Classification (GTDB taxonomy): domain Bacteria; phylum Bacteroidota; class Bacteroidia; order Bacteroidales; family UBA932; genus Egerieousia. The sequence goes on from CALCHD010000110.1 coordinate 24,431, forward strand.
CACGCGCTGTTACTCGTGACCTCGACTGGGGCGTGCCTGTTCCTGTTGAAGAAGCTGACGGCAAAGTGCTTTATGTTTGGTTTGACGCTCCTATCGGTTATATCTCTAACACAATAGAAATCTGCCAAGAAAGAGGTACAGACTGGGAAAAATGGTGGAAAGACGAAGAAACAAAACTCGTTCATTTCATCGGTAAAGATAACATCGTTTTCCACTGCATCATCTTCCCTTGCATGTTGAAAGCTTACGGCGATTATATCGTTCCTGAAAACGTTCCTGCTAACGAATTCCTCAACCTCGAAAACGACAAGATTTCAACATCTCGTAACTGGGCTGTTTGGTTGCATGAATATCTCGAAGAATTCCCTGGAAAACAAGACGTTCTTCGTTATGTGTTGACAGCTAACGCTCCTGAGACAAAAGATAACAACTTCACTTGGAAAGATTATCAAGACAGAAATAACAACGAATTACTCGCTATCTTCGGTAACTTCGTAAATCGTACTTTGGTTCTTACTCATAAATATTTCGAAGGTAAGATTCCAGCTATGATTAACCTCAACGAAAAAGACGAAGCTGCTATCGAAGAAATGAATCAATATCCTGATAAGATCGCAAACCTCCTCGATAACTATAAGTTCCGTGAAGCATTGTCAGAATTGATGAACTTGGCTCGTCTCGGTAACCGTTACCTCACAGAAAACGAACCTTGGAAACAATTCAAGACAGATCCAGAAAGAGTCAAGACAGTTCTCGCATTGTCAATGCAAATAGTGGCTAAGCTTGCTATCTTGTCAGAGCCATTCTTGCCATTCTCAGCTAAGAAGTTACAATCAATGATTGGCTTGGAAGTAAGTGGCTGGAATCAAGCTAAGGAAACAATCTTATTGAACGAAAACGCTACTATCGGCGAAGTCGAGTTGTTGTTCACAAAAGTCGAAGACGAGACAGTAGCAGCTCAAGTCAATAAATTGGAAGAGACAAAGAAACAAAACGAACTCAACGCATGGGCTCCAAATCCAATCAAACCTAACACCAATATCGACGAGTTTGGCAAGATGGACATCAGAGTCGGTACTGTTTTAGAATGCGTTAAAGTTCCAAAAGCAGACAAGTTATTACAATTCTTGATTGACGACGGTATGAACAAACGTACTATCGTTTCAGGAATCGCAAAATATTATCCAAATCCTGAAGAATTAGTCGGCAAGCAAGTATGCTTCATCGCTAACTTCGAGCCTCGCAAGTTGAAAGGCATCGTCAGCGAAGGCATGATTTTATCAGCTGAAGACAAAGACGGAAGATTGGTTGTTATGTCACCAAGTCAGCCTGTTGCTCCAGGAAGCTCTGTTGGATAATTGACTAAAGGCTAATGACGAAAGTCTAAAGGTAAAAAACTTTAGCCGTTAGACTTTTGTCTTTCGTCTATCTAAGAGAAGGATAGAATGCATCTTCAATGTGTTCTATCCTTTTTTCATTGTTTTTGTCGATGACGATTGCTATGATATCGAATCGAACGTCGTTGTCATATTGAAAACGATTGACGTATGAGTTAGCAGCCCAGATGAGATGTCGCTGTTTATAAACATCTACTGTTATTTCTGGATCGACGAGACATGAACTATGGCGTGTTTTAACTTCAACAAAAACGATATACTCTTTATTTTTTGCGATTATATCAATTTCGTTGTGGGAAATATGGATATTGTCGACAATATGATGCTTCGAAGCTATAAGAAGGGTAAGGGTCTCTTCCTTGACAGAAAGAAGCCCAAGGATCTGGCCCAGGACATCATGCTGGTACTGTGTCAGCATGATTTTGCCCCGGTTCGGGAT
>CALCHD010000111.1 GCA_937901105.1 uncultured Bacteroidales bacterium
TATAGCCCTCCACCGTGCGCAGCTCAAATTCTTCCCGGGCCTTGTTGGCGGACACTGCATTGGCGTAGACCCTTACTACATGGTATACAAAGCCAACGAGATGAACTACCACCCGCAGGTAATCCAGGGCGGAAGATCTGTAAACGACTCAATGGGCAGCCATATTGGCAAGAACACCGTAAAGAAAATGATTGCCAACGGCATCTCCCCAGTAGGCGCAAGAGTACTTGTAATGGGTATCACCTTTAAGGAGAATGTTGCTGACGTGCGCAACTCAAAGGTGGCAGACATAGTTAAGGAACTTGAGAGCTTCAGCATCAAAGTGGATGTGGTTGACCCTCACGCAGATCCTAACCACGTGGAAAGAGAGTACGGCATAAAGATGACATCTGCCCCAACCGGCAAATACCAGGCAGTAGTGGCAGCCGTATCCCACAAAGAATACTCACACCTCACCCAGGATGACTTCTCAAACCTCCTTACTCCCGACGGAATCCTGATTGATGTAAAAGGCAAATTCAAAGGAAAAATTGACAAGTACGGTTACTGGAGCCTGTAACTCCATCACAAAATAAAGAAGTGACCTTTTTGACGTTGTCCAAAAGGTCACTTCTTTTCATTATTTCCAATAACTTATATCACCTCAATATCTCCCATCTGCATCCATCCCTGGCGGCCGTCTGCAATCTCTACACGGCACCATTTGCCGGCCTGCTCCAGGATCTGCACTTTTGAACCTTCGTGCAGGATGAACAGGTTATTGCCGGTTGAGTTTGGAGCACTCTTAATGTTGCTTACCGGAACCATTACAATGGCGCTCTCATCACTTGTTGCATTGCGTTTGAGGCTTACAGAGAAGAGCAATGCAAAGATTGAGAAGAGGAATACTACGCATGCCAATACAAACGACAGCTTGCGGGCACCTGTTGTAGGGGCAAACTTGAACATAAGAAGCAATACCAGCACTACTGCAAAAAGAGCCAGTGAAACATATCCCCAAGCATTTGACGAAAGGAGGTTCCTCACCCCTTTAGTCCAGGTTGCAAGGACAAATTCCGGCACCTGGTCAATTTTATCAAGGGTGTGCAGTCTGGCAATCTGAAGATTGTTCCGGGCATCTGCTCCCGACGGATCAAGTTTGAGCGCCTTCTCATAATAGAGGATAGCCTTGCCTATCTGGTCAAGCTTGAAGTAAGCGTTTCCTATGTTGTAATATAGCTTATACGACTCATATCCTGATTCCTCAATCTTAAGGTAATTCTCCAGGGCACTCTGGTACTGCCCCATTGAGTAGTCATCATTGCCCTTATTCCACAATTCGCCGTTGCTCTGGGCATTCAAGGCCACAGCGGCAGTCAAAAATATAAATAGCAATATCTTTTTCATACGAACTCTCCCTTTTTCTTTTACAACTCATCCTCCAATGCAGAAATTATCTCAACCGCCTTTCCATATTGGGTTGAAATCTCACCCGAATCTCCGCCAAACGAGTATCTGGCCATCTCGCAATCCTCAAGCACCTGCAGGAATGCCGCAATATTTGCCTCCGAAACCCCTTTAGCCTCCATTGTCTCCTTAATGGTATCTCTTTGCATGTCTGCAAACTGTATTGCAAGCTTGTCGCTGATATATCCCAGCAGCGCCTTATGCACCTCCTCATAGAAAGGTGAACGGAGATTCTGCTCCATATAGCTCTTGGCAAGTTTAAGCCTTGTCCTTGCCACCTTGTTGGCCTTTTTGTTGCGGGTACGTACAACATCCCCCCTCAACTTGGCCTGCTTCTTAAGTGCCCAGTACAATACAGCATACACCGCCGCCAGCAATGCAAGAAGCACAAAGAAAAGCCAGCTGCCCACAAAGAAATGCCCTTTCTTGCCAAGGCCTGCCGCACCCTGAAGAATATATCTGATATCCTCACCTAAAGTGGCAACAGACTGCTTGGAGATCCCCTGAACCAATGTCCCAGCTGAAACTCCATCTCCCTTGGCCACCTTAACCTCAACAGGGGCACTCTTCAAGGTAACATATTTACCCTGTTTAATATCATAATAAGAATACTCTACAGGAGGTATCTCAAACACACCCTCACTTCTTGGAATAAAAGGGAACTCAAAGCTCTTGCTTCCCGATATTCCATTGGCACCATACGAATAGCTGTTGGTGGTCTTCACGTCATACTGCTCAAAATCAGCAGGAAGCTGCAGTTTTGGCGTCTCAATCAGATTAAGGTTGCCTGTACCCTGAACTGTTACAATTACAGAACCGGCCTCATGTGCCTTAACGCTGTCCCTGCTCAAGGCAACCTTCATGGAGAATGTTCCCACACCCTGTCCGAACGATGCCGGAGCACCTGCCGGAAGAGGTGAAACCTTTATCTTCGCATTGCCTGAATTCACCCTTTTCTTCACAATCTGGTAACCCTGGTCAAAGAAATCATCAAAAATAGACCTGCCTCTAGGCGCTGTCATCACCTGCACCTGACATATCATCTCCGCAGGCTGTACGGCAAGCTCCCCTGTCTGCTGTGGCAGCAGAACATACTTGCGCAGAACGGCACCATTATATATCTGGCCGTCTACATTCTCCCTTACAAAATTGATATTCTGCGGTGTCTCAATCTCCTGGCTCCAGAAACCGTCAAAAACAGGGAACTTGATATCCTCAAATCCTGCAATGCCAACTCTGGTGTAAAGCTTGAGCGTGGCAATTATCGGTTCACCCTTAACAACTTTTGTCTTGCTGAAAGCAAGAGATAAGAATATATCCTTGCCCGACACTTCCGAGGCAGACTGCCTCTGCTGCGCCTCTCCGGTAACCTGGCCCTGCTGCTGTTGCGAACCTCCCTGCGATGCAGCACCCTTTACAACCTCTACAGAAACCTCACCTGTTGTATATACCTTTCCTCCAATGGATGCTGACGCAGCAGATATCTTTGCAATACCTTCAGCCAATGGCCTTACAATATAGGTATAGCTTATCTCCACCTTCTTGCTCGCCTTTCCGTTAATGTACTGCGAACTCATCATAGTAGACTGCGAAGGACCTGCCAGCACCTCTAGTCCTGTAAAATGGGGCTGCCTAAAGTCATCAATATCTCCATCGGCGGTAAACACCACCCTGAATGCTTCATCTTGCCCTACTACCTTGGGGGCATCCACAACAAAAGTGTTCTGCGCAAAAGCCATGCTGCCCACTAAAAGGAACAGCGCAAACAACACTCCTTTCAAATATCTCATTGTAAACAAATTTTAAATTCAGTTAAACGCCTTACCAGTTCTTCTCCTTCTGTTTTGACTTGAGCATCTTCGCCTTCTCCTCCTTCACCTTCTCCTGGGTCTGGTTCTCCTTCTCCTGCATGGCCTGAAGCATCTGCTCCGCTGCCTGCGGGCTTATTTTAGGTTCACCTTGAGGCTGCTGCTGCGGATTATCCTGCTGGTCCTGGTTCTGATCCTTATTGTCGGGATTATCCTTCTTGTCATTATTCTGGTCCTTATTATTCTGATCCTGATTCTGGTTCTGCTGATCCTGCTGGTTCTGCTGGTTCTGCTGTTGCTGCTGTTGCTGCTGTTGCTGGTCCTGGTTCTGCTGGTCCTCCATCTTCTTCTTTGCATAGATGTAGTTCTCGCGGGTCTGCTGGTCAGACGGGTTGCGCCTCAAGGCATTCTTGTATGCCTCAACAGCCTCACCGTACCTTTTCTGAGCCAAAAGGGAATTGCCCAGATTATGGTAGTAATCAGGGGCAACATCATTTTTGGCAACCTTCACGCTGCCCTTTTTCCAGTCTACCTGCAACGGCATCCTTGAAATGGTATCACCCAGCTTGGCATAGATAAGCTCTGCATTTGCAGCATCCTCCTGCTGCATCATGGTGTTTGCAAGGTTATAGTTTCCGGCTACAGAGAGCGAATCCTTTATAAGTGCCTTGCGGTACTCAACCTCCGCCTCCTTATAGTCTCCGTCCTTAAAGAACCTGTTGCCTTTTCTAACCTCCTTGCGGTCTGTCTGGGCAAAAGCACTGCCGGCAGTAAGCATCATCAACAAGCCCACCATAAACATATTTTTACCCACTCTCCTGTTCCCGACAAAGAATTCCAGCAACAGGAATACCAATGCAATTGCAAAGAAATACATATACTGTTCCTCAAAATCTTCAAATACTACCGACTTGAAATGTTGCTGCTGCAGCTGTTTGAGCTCATCAATGATAGGGTTGAGGCCAAACTCCGCATTGCCTGCCCTTACATATGCTCCGCCACCTGCCATTGCCACCTCCTCAAGTATCTTCTCATTGAGCTTGGTAACCACAATGTTGCCCTCCTTATCTTTCATAAGGTCTCCGTTGGGGCCGTAAGGGATAGGTTTTCCCTCTGGAGAACCTACTCCAATACAGAAAACCTTTATTCCAACCTCTGCCGCCATTCTGGCTGCAGCCACAGCATCGTCCTCATGGTTCTCACCATCTGTAATTAGGATTATTGCCTTGTTGTCCTGCTGCATCTGCGCCTCTGAACTGAAACTCTTTATTGCCGTGCTGATTGCCTCTCCCAATGCTGTTCCCTGTACCGGAACAGACTCTGTTCCAATGGTATTGAGGAATATCTTGGCAGAAACGTAGTCTGTAGTGATTGGAAGCTGCACAAAAGACTGCCCCGCAAACACTATAAGTCCAATCCTGTCTCCCTGAAGCTTGTCTACAAGCCTTGAGATTGCCAGCTTGGCCCTCTCCAGCCTGTTGGGGTAATAGTCCTGCGCCAGCATGGAGTTTGAAACATCCAGTGCAATCATTATCTCTGCCCCCTTCATGTTGTTCTCCTTAAGCTTTGCTCCTATCTGGGGCCTTGCAAGTCCAATTGCAAAGAAGAACCATGCTACGGCAAAGAATGAAATCCTTACCCACCCCTTATATTTTGAGCGGGCAGGCATCAGTACCGCCATAAGGGCCGGATTTCCCAGTTTTGCTATCTTCCTGTTCCTTCCCCTTCTGAACAGTGCATACAACACAAAGAAGAGCGGAATTAGCAATATCATCAATAAATATTGTGCCTGTGCAAATTGTATCATCTCTGTCTCTCCTCTAATCAGGTATCTGTTTTGTTACAAAAACTGCAAGCAGCAGCTCCAGCACTATTGCCGCCAATGCTGCCAGTGCAAAATACATGAAGAGCTCCTTATAGATAGGGAAGCTGTCAACGAGTGTCTTGTTCTTCTCCATCTTGTTGATCTCTCCATAAATCTCAAGCAGCTTGGTATTATCGGTTGCCCTGAAATACTTGCCGTCTGTACCCTCGGCAATGTTCTGCAGCAGCTGTTCATCTATCTGCACCTCAACCTGCTGGATATCCACGCCAAACGGTGTCATTACAGGATAAGGCGCTGTCCCTTCTGCTCCAACGCCAATGGTGTACACCCTCACCCCATAGGTCTTGGCAATCTCTGCCGCCATCTGCGGTGATATCTCTCCGGAGTTGTTCACTCCGTCTGTAAGGAGAATCACAACCCTGCTTTTTGCCTGCGAATCCTTAAGGCGGGCCACAGCTGTTGCAAGTCCGTTTCCAATGGCTGTACCGTCCTCAATGATGCCGCACTCTATCTCCTTTATGAGGTTGATGAGGGTTGCCCTGTCGGTAGTAAGCGGAGACTGTGTGTAGCTCTCTCCTGCAAACACTACCACTCCTATCCTGTCCGACGGCCTTTCGGCTATGAACTGTATTGCAATGTCCTTTGCCGCTCCAATTCTGTCGGGACTAAAATCCCTTGCAAGCATACTGGTAGAGACGTCCAATGCAAGGACAATGTCTATACCCTCGGTATCTATCCTTTCAAATGTTGACGATGACCTTGGGCGCGCAATTGCAAGAATCAGTGCTGCCAAGGCTATCACCCTGCACACAAACGGAAGATGCCTTGCCGCCTTCTTAAGCTTTCCGCCATTGTATTTCCAAGGCATTGCCGATGACACAAGCAGATAAGGGCGCAATCCCTTCACCTCCCTGTATATGTACACTGCCACCACCGGTATCAGCAGCAGCAAAAGCCATAAAAGATTTTCGTATTCAAAAAACATCCCTTACTCCTCCACTTTTTCTCTCTGTTTTGCCTCATCATTACCGGCTGCTTCCTCCTGTGCTGCAGTCTCTTTGGCTGCTTTCTCCTTAGCCGCATTCTCCTTGGCTGCCGCCTCCTGAAGCTGCTGCTCAAATGCCGCATTCACAAACCTCACGGCCATAGGGATTGCCTCCTCATTCTCCGCAGCCTGCGGAACATATTTGGCAAACTTCACAAGGTCTGCAGTCTTGAAGAGCTCATCCAGCTCCTTGTAATAGCGCGGTTCAATCTTCTTGTCAGACAAGTCTTCCATTATCTCCGAGGTTGTCTTCTCCATTGCACTCACATCATATCTTGCCTCAATGTACTCTCTCAAGGCATCCGTAACGCCAGTATAAAAAAGCTTCTCCTCTCCGTTCTGCCATAGCTGCTCGCCACGTATCCTGTCCAGTTCCCTCAACGCAACGATATGGGGCGGATCCTGTACAACCGGCCTGTCAAACAGACCTCTGTTCTCTTTCCTGCGCTTGATATATCTGTACAAAAGATACCCCGCAACAGCCACCGCTAAAGCCAGGGCCGCCCACGGCAATATCTCCTTAAAGGTTACAGGATATTTCATCTGCCCCTTGATGGGGTGCATTACAAATCCTGCAGTATCAATCTGCGAATAGGTTACATCAAGGAACGGGGAATCAAGATAAATTGTATCACCCTGCGGGGTAAGCGCCACCATAAGGGGCAGCTTGTAGTATCCGCTGTCAAAAGATGTAAGGAGCAGTTTTACCTCCAGCTCCTTCATGCCATTCTTTATGGCAAGTGTATCAAGCACAATGTCATGTACCACATCCACAGGTGCCTTCTCTGCCTCAACTATACTTGCGTAAGGGGCAAACATAAGCTCCTGGTTCTGTGGAAGCGACATCTGCGTGCTCCACACAACCTGCTCGCCCACAAGAATTGAATCCTTGTCCAATGCAGACTTCTTAACCTCAAGCCACTGGGGAAGAGGTATCTGCAGCATCTCCTGCTCCTGCTCCTGTGCAAGGGCTACTTCCAATCCTGCAAGCAGCATGGCTGCCGCCATAAAAAGTATAAATGATATTCTTCTCATCCAATCTCAATTTAATGCTGTTTGAACAGCGCCATAAGGCCTTTCACATAATCCTGGTCTGTGCTTATGCTCACACTGTCCACCTTGAACCTGTTGAACAGCGATGTTGAATTCTTGAGCACATCCCTGCCCCATGCGGCATAATGGTTCCTCACTGCCTTGCTGGATGTGTCCACCCACATCTGCTCTCCTGTCTCGGCATCCTTTATCCTTACCAGCCCAACGTCGGGAAGCTCCCTCTCTCTTGGGTCATAGATATTTATCACTGAAAGGTCATGCCTGTTCACTGCCACCTTAAGGGCCTCCTCGTAATTTGGCGCCCCTTGCTGGTCTACATCCATAAGGTCTGAAAGGAGGAATGCAGTGCATTTCCTCTTTATTGCATTGGTAAGGAAACGGAGCGCCTCCGAAATATTTGTCCCCTTTGTCTGCGGCTCAAACTCCAGCAGCTCCCTCAAAATCATGAGCAGATGGCTCCTGCCCTTCTTTGGAGGGATGAACTTCTCCACCTTTGAGCTGAAGAACAGCGCACCCACCTTGTCATTGTTGGCAGAAGCGGAAAAGGAAAGCACCGCAGCAATCTCCGCAAGCAGCTCCCTCTTGCTCTTTGAGGTTGTACCGAATATTCCCGACGAACTCACATCCACCAGCAGCACTACAGTAAGCTCTCTCTCCTCCTCAAACACCTTCACATACGGAGACCTCAAGCGGGCGGTAACGTTCCAGTCCATGTTCCTCACATCGTCACCGAACTGGTACTCCCTCACCTCGCTGAA
>CALCHD010000112.1 GCA_937901105.1 uncultured Bacteroidales bacterium
GCCAACTTGCGACCTACGGCCTTCTTCAAATTAGCCTTTGTAACCTTAACCTCGTCTGCAAGGTCGAAAATCTCCAAAATCTGCTGGTCAGTCTCGAAACCGATAGCACGCAACAATGTTGTTACGGGCAACTTCTTCTTACGGTCGATGTAAGCATACATCACATTGTTGATGTCAGTTGCGAACTCGATCCATGATCCCTTGAATGGGATGATACGTGCTGAATAAAGCTTTGTACCATTGGTGTGCATACTCTGGCCGAAGAATACGCCAGGTGAACGGTGCAGCTGCGATACAACAACACGCTCTGCGCCGTTGAAAACAAATGTACCTCTATCGGTCATGTAAGGAATTGTGCCGAAGTAGACATCCTGTACTACTACGCCAAAATCCTCGTGCTCATCGTCTGTACAATAGAGCTTCAATTTAGCCTTAAGGGGAACACTGTAAGTCAAGCCACGCTCCAAACACTCCTCGATAGAGTAACGGGGTGGATCAATATAGTAGTCGATAAACTCAAGCACGAAGTTGTTTCGTGTGTCGGTGATTGGGAAATTCTCCTGGAACACCTTGTAAAGACCCTCCTTCTTGCGGTTCTCTGCAGTAGTGTCCATCTGGAAGAAATCACGGAATGATTTAAGCTGTACCTCCAGCAAGTCGGGATAAGGAACCCTGTTCTTAAGCGTAGAGAAGCTAATTCTTTGTTGTTTTGATGCGGACATCTTAAATCAGTTTTGTTAAAAAAGAATTTGAGTACTCAAAGGGGTGCGCACCCCTGTAAATACGGGCTTTGATTATCCCGCTAATGCCCTCAGTGTAAGTACTATACACATTGAGAGCATCCAAAAATATCTTAAGAAAGGGCACAGCTCTGTGGCACTCCCAATCTTTAGACCAGAAAAGGTATAGAGCTTACACTGAGTAAACTCTATACCTGAGTTGTGTGAAATTTATGAGTTAAAATTACTTAACCTCAACCTCAGCACCAGCCTCCTCGAGAGCAGCCTTGAGAGCCTCAGCCTCCTCCTTAGAAACGCCCTCCTTAACAGCCTTGGGAGCTGCGTCAACCAATGCCTTAGCATCACCCAATGAGAGACCAGCAGCCTCCTTAACAGCCTTAATTACCTGAAGCTTAGCCTGACCTGCGCTCTTCAAAACTACATCGAAAGATGTCTTCTCAGCAACAGCAGCCTCACCTGCAGCAGCAGGAGCAGCAACTGCAACAGCTGCAGCAGCTGGCTCAATGCCGTACTCCTCTTTAAGAACTTTTGCTAGCTCTTGAACATCTTTTACTGTTAGGTTAACTAGCTCTTCTGCAAATTTTTTGATATCTGCCATGATTGTATAATTTTAATGTGTTATTATTATTACTCTTTTTCTGATAGTGTTTTAACGATACCTGCGATTTTACCGCCGCCCTGTGAAGTAAGAGCTGAGATAACATTTTTAGCAGGTGACTGAAGCAATCCGATGATATCACCGATAAGCTCCTCACGAGACTTGATGTTAACAAGTGTCTCTAGGTTCTCAGCGCCAATGTAAGCACACTCCTGAACCATTGCACCTTTAAGTGCAGGTTTGCCACCGTCTTTAGAAAACTCTTTGATAAGTTTTGCAGGAGCGTTGGCAGTGTTACAGAACATTACAGCTGTTGAGCCTTTCAATACGCTCTCAAACTGCTCGAAGCCAGCAACCTCGTTCATCTCCAAAGCTTTGTAGAACAAGGTATTTTTAACTACTACAAGTTTGATCTCTTTTTCGTAGCAAGCACGGCGTAGCTTAGAAGTTGCCTCTGCATTCAAGCCCTCAACATCTGTTACATAGAAGTTAGGGGTCTCCTTAAGCTGTGCTGCTATAGATTCAATAATCTGAGCTTTATTCTCTTTTCTCATAATCCAATCAATTTATTATTCAGCAGCACTGATTGTTTTGCAATCAACACAAATTCCAGGACCCATAGTTGAAGAAAGGAATACGCTCTTAACATAGGTACCTTTAAGTGCCTGTGGTTTAAGTTTGATAACTGTATTAAGGAACTCGTGAGCATTCTCTGCAAGCTGGCTAGCACTGAAAGATACTTTACCAATACCTGCGTGAACAATACCCTGTTTGTCAACCTTAAAGTCAATTTTACCGGCTTTCACCTCTTTAACGGCATTGCCAACCTCCATGGTTACAGTACCAGTCTTAGGGTTTGGCATCAAACCTCTAGGACCTAGGATTCTACCGATAGGGCCGATCTTACCCATTACTGAAGGAGTACAGATGATAACGTCAACATCTGTCCAGCCAGCTTTGATTTTCTCAATATATTCGTCCAAACCTACAAAGTCAGCACCGGCATTTCTAGCCTCCTCCTCTTTGTCAGGTGTACAAAGTACAAGTACGCGGGTCTCTTTACCAGTTCCGTGTGGAAGTGTCACAACGCCGCGAACCATCTGGTTTGCTTTACGAGGATCAACACCTAGACGAACAGAAATCTCTACGGTTGCATCAAATTTGGTATAAGAAGTCTCTTTTACCAAAGCGCAAGCCTCAGATACTCTGTACTCTCTGCCTTCCTCAACCTTAGCATTAGCTATTTTCTGATTTTTAGTTAGCTTACTCATTGCGTGTTGTGATTAATTAGTTTACGTCTGCTGGAAAAGTTCCCTCAACTGTGATACCCATGCTTCTTGCAGTACCTGCAACCATGCTCATAGCTGATTTCAAAGTGAAAGCGTTCATGTCAGGCATTTTGTCCTGAGCAATTGCCCTTACCTGCTCCCAGGTAACTGAAGCAACTTTCTTACGGTTAGGCTGAGCCGAACCAGACTGAATTTTAGCTGCCTCTTTAAGCTGAACTGCTACTGGCGGTTGTTTTACTACAAAAGTAAATGATTTATCACTGAAAACTGTGATAATAACTGGCAATACTTTTCCTGCCTTGTCTTGTGTACGGGCATTAAACTGCTTGCAGAAATCCATGATGTTTACACCCTTTGAACCTAGTGCTGGTCCTACAGGAGGTGAAGGATTAGCTGCGCCACCTTTAATCTGCAATTTAATGAATGCGGCAATTTCTTTAGCCATAATTCTTCTTTAATTATTCTTTAACTACTTGAACAAAATTTAACTCTAGAATTGTCTTCCTTCCAAAGATCTTAACCATAACTTTAAGTTTCTTCTTGTCTTCCAAGATCTCCTCAATGATACCGTCAAAACCGTTGAATGGACCATCGGTAACCTTAACCGCCTCACCTACTACGAATGGTGTTACATTCTCTTCCTCCATGTCAATAAGCTCATCAACTCTACCTAGAATTCTGTTTACTTCTGACTGGCGAAGTGGAGAAGGCTCCTTGTCTTTTCCACCTTGTTTCTCTGTTAGGAAACCTGAAACGTGTGGAAGATTTCTGATGATATGCTGGATCTCGCCTGTAAGGTTAGCCTCAATCAAAATGTAGCCAGGATAGAAAATTCTCTCCATGCTTACTTTCTTGCCGTTCTTAACCTGGTAGATCTTTTCAGTTGGAATAAGAACTTGAGATACATAATCAGTAAGACCTAGTCTCTTGATCTCGTTCTCAATGTACTCCTTCGCCTTCTTCTCTTTTCCACCTGCAGCGCGAACTACATACCACTTCTTGTTGGATACCTCGCTCATGATTAGTACAACATGTTATAGATGAAAGTCATAATGTTCTTGAACACTACGTCCATACCAAATACGACTAGGGCAAAAATAACAGAAGCTACCATAACTACAATCGCTGAGTTCTGGAGCTGTGCCCATGTTGGCCATGTTACCTTTTTAGACAACTCAATATACGAGTCTTTGAAATACAAAGTTAATTTGTTCATTACCATTTAATTATAATAACCGCAACTGGAAGCTTTGCTGTTATTGTGATTAAAATTGAACCAAACCGTAACCTTTGGTTTGCAGGGGCAGAGCGATTCGAACGCCCATCAACGGTTTTGGAGACCGCTATTCTACCCTTGAACTATGCCCCTAAATTAGAGCTTCCGGTTAGGGAAGCTCTTTTTATTTTTGTGAATTGATCAAAAATTAACCAATTTTAGTTACCTGACCAGCACCTACTGTTCTACCACCCTCACGGATTGCGAAACGTAGACCCTCATTGATAGCAACTGGGTAGATTAGCTCTACGTTGATAGTTACGTTATCACCAGGCATTACCATCTCTACACCCTCTGGAAGTAGGATCTCACCAGTTACATCCAAAGTACGGATGAAGAACTGAGGACGGTATTTGTTGTGGAAAGGAGTGTGACGACCACCTTCATCTTTCTTAAGAACGTAGATTGCAGCTTGGAATCTCTTATGAGGAGTGATAGTACCAGGGTGTGCAATAACTTGACCTCTCTTGATTTCTTTTTTGTCGATACCACGAAGAAGTAGACCTACGTTATCTCCAGCTTCACCTGTGTCAAGGATTTTACGGAACATTTCAACACCGGTAACAACTGATTTTTTAGGTTCTTCACCAAGACCGATGATTTGAACTTCGTCACCAGTTTTAACGATACCAGCTTCGATACGACCTGTAGCAACGGTACCACGACCAGTGATTGAGAAGATGTCCTCGATAGGCATTAGGAAAGGTTTTTCGCTGTCACGTTTAGGAACTGGAATGTATTCGTCTACATTGTTCATAAGTTCCATAACTTTGTCAACCCATTTAGGTTCTCCGTTAAGAGCACCTAGTGCTGAACCAGCGATAACAGGAGCGTTGTCACCATCAAATTGGTAGAAGCTTAGAAGTTCACGAACTTCCATTTCTACTAGTTCGATCATTTCAGGGTCGTCAACGATATCAACTTTGTTAAGGAAAACAACGATCTTAGGTACGTTAACCTGACGAGCCAAAAGGATGTGCTCACGGGTTTGAGGCATAGGACCATCAGTTGCAGCTACTACGAGAATAGCACCGTCCATCTGAGCAGCACCTGTGATCATGTTTTTAACGTAGTCAGC
>CALCHD010000113.1 GCA_937901105.1 uncultured Bacteroidales bacterium
CAGAGCAGTAGAGCTATGTTCAACAAACAGGAACTTGCATCACCTCTATCGGAGTTCTTAGGAATATCAGTTGCTGCAGGTGTGTTGTTTTATGGTGGATGGTTACAGATTAATGGTGAGCTTGGAATGGGAATTCCTGAGTTTGTGGTATATATAAGTTTCTATTGGAGAGTGCTTGAACCAGCCAAGGCCATGTCAAAGGCATATGCCAGCATACAGAGGGGTATGGTTTCTGGAAAAAGGCTGTTTGCAATCCTTGATGTGGAGAATCCTGTAAAGGAGAAGGAGGGGGCTGTAGAGCTTAAAGGCTTCAATAAGGGCATTGAGTTCAGGAATGTGAACTTTGCTTATGCGCAGGATCCTGTGCTCAAGAATATCAATCTTGAGATCCCTAAAGGAAAAATGATTGCGGTTGTGGGACCGTCGGGAGGAGGAAAGTCAACTATGGCAGACCTGTTGCCAAGGTTTTATGATATTGCGGATGGAGAGATTCTTCTGGATGGAAAGAATATCAAGGACTATACATTGGACAGCCTCATTTCTGTTATGGGAATTGTTACACAGGAGGCGATCCTTTTCAATGATACTGTGTTCAACAATATAGCTTTTGGCATGGAGAATGTTACCCAGGAGGATGTGGAGAGGGCTGCCAAGATTGCCAATGCGCATGATTTTGTGATGCAGATGGAGAACGGGTACCAGACAAATATTGGAGACAGGGGTGCAAAATTGTCGGGAGGACAGAGGCAGAGGCTTTCAATCGCACGTGCGGTGCTGAAGAACCCTCCAATACTTATTCTCGACGAGGCAACTTCCGCATTGGATACCGAGAGCGAGAGACTGGTTCAGGATGCCCTTACCAACCTGATGAAGAACAGGACCTCAATTGTGATTGCCCACAGGCTTTCAACAATCAGGAATGCTGATGAGATTGTTGTCCTTAAGGAGGGCGAGATTATTGAGAGGGGTACTCATGATACACTTATCGGCGCTGGCGGAATGTATTCAAACTTGTGCCAGCTGCAGAATTACAAATAGAAACCAAACCTACGAAACATTTATATTTTAAACCTTACACATTATGGAAAAATCATTGAATAAAATTCTGGAGGCGAGCTTTAAGAAGAATTGGGATTGCCCTGCACTTTCGGATTTTAAGGGTGTTACCCTGTATTACAGAGATGTTGCAAGGCGAATAGAGAAACTTCATATCATTTTCAATACTTGCGGAGTTAAGAAGGGGGACAAGATAGCAATCTGTTCCAGAAACCAGGCCAACTGGGGCGTGGTGTTCCTGGCATGTATCACTTATGGTGCTGTACCTGTTCCAATCTTGCATGAGTTCAAGCCTGGGAACGTGCACCATATTGTAAACCACTCTGATTCAAGGGTGCTTTTTGTAGGCGATATGGTATGGGAGAACTTGTCGGAGAGTGAGATGCCTGATCTTGAGGCTATCATACTAATTAATGATTTCTCATTGTTGTGCTCAAGGAATGAGTATATTACAGAGACCAGAGACCATTTGAACGAGATGTTTGGAAAGAAATATCCAAAGAGCTTTGGCCCTGATGATTTGAACTATTATCAGGAGGAGAGCGGGGATGAGCTTGCAATGATCAACTATACAAGCGGTACTTCGGGATTCTCAAAAGGTGTTATGATCCCTTACAGGGCACTCCTTTCAAATGTGCTGTTTGGCCGGGAGGTTGTTCCAATGATCAATAATAAGAGCAATGTTGTTTCAATGTTGCCAACAGCCCATATGTACGGAATGATGTTTGAGTTCCTGTTTGAAATGACAGTTGGTGCTCATGTGCATTTCCTTACAAGGATCCCAAGCCCTAGAATCATTATGGAGGCGTTTGCAACCATTAAGCCGGATGTGATCATTTCGGTTCCGCTTATCATTGAGAAGATATACAAGCAAAAGCTTCAGCCAATCTTGAACAAGATGAGCATGAAGGTGCTTTTGAAGCTTCCTTTCATTGACCAGATGCTTGAGGAGAGGATCAAGGATGAACTTGTGAAGACATTTGGCGGAAAGTTCTATGAGATTATTGTTGGAGGAGCTGCATTCAACAAGGAGGCAGACGAGTTCTTCAATAAGATAAAATTCCCTTATACAGTGGGCTATGGAATGACAGAGTGCGCTCCAATCATTTCATATGCGGCTTGGGACAAGGCAAAGCTTTATTCTTGCGGCAAGGCTGCCCCTAGAATGGAGATAAGGATTGCATCTGCAGATCCGGTGAATATTCCTGGTGAGATTCAGGTTAAAGGTGACAACGTAATGTTGGGATACTATAAGAATGATGAGGCTACTGCAGAGTCATTCACAGGGGACGGCTGGATGAGGACAGGTGATATGGGCGTGATTGATGAGGACGGCTATCTGTTCATCAAAGGAAGATGCAAGAGCATGATTCTTGGCCCTTCCGGACAGAATATCTATCCGGAGGAGATTGAGAGTGCAATCAATACAATGCCTTACGTTATTGAGTCTTTGGTAATTGATGTGAACGGACAGCTGATAGCCCTTATCTATCCGGATATGGAGCTTGCCGGCAAGGACGGCATGGACAAGGCTGCAGTACTCAAGAAGATGGAGGAGAATATTGCGGCAGTAAACGTGGATATGCCTAACTACTCAAAGATTGCAGGTGTAAGGCTTGTTCCTGAAGAGTTTGAAAAGACTCCTAAAAAGAGCATCAAACGTTATATGTATCAGCAAAACAGCTAATTGAAATGGATTCAAAACAGCTTCAGTTTGACAAGAGCTACTTGAGAATGGCCGGCATTTGGGCACAGAACTCATACTGTGCCCGAAGGCAGGTAGGCGCCCTTATAGTTAAGGACAGGAGCATTATCTCCGACGGCTATAACGGTACTCCTTGCGGATTTGAGAATGTCTGTGAGGATGAGCAGGGATGTACAAAGCCGTATGTGCTGCATGCGGAGGCGAATGCCATAACAAAGATGGCAAAGTCCAATAACAGCAGTGACGGTGCAACTTTGTATGTTACGGCTGCTCCGTGCATGGAGTGTTCAAAGCTTATTATCCAGGCCGGAATAGTGAGGGTTGTGTACAGGGATGCATACAGGCTTACCGACGGCATTGAGCTTTTGCAGAGGGCTGGAGTTATTGTAGAACAGATAGATGCCTCCCAGCTTGAGGAGGTTAACGGGTAGTGCAGATGGACGAAAGGAAAAGAAGAAGGCTTTCGCTTGTAATGTGGGCGGTAATGTTCCTGCTGGTATGCGGACTTTATGTGGGCCAGATGAAGACCGGACGCAGGGAGTTTAAGGTGAACAGCCATAAATGGGACAAGCTGCTGCTGGTGCTGGAGCAGATTGAAAGGAATTATGTGGATTCTGTGGAGTACGGGGAACTGGTGGAGAAGATTCTGCCTCATGTGATGGAGAATCTGGATCCCCATTCTGTGTATCTTCCCCCTGTGGAGCTTGAAGCTGCGGAGGAGTCGCTGGAGGGTAATTTCAGCGGTATTGGTATCCAGTTCAATGTTCCTGCAGATACTGCAATCGTTATAAGTGTAATTCCTGGAGGTCCGTCGGAGAAGGCAGGACTGCTGTCGGGAGACAGAATTGTAAAAATAGATGGAAAGACTGTTGCCGGTGTTAAGATAGACCAGGATTCTCTGGTAAAGATGCTCAAGGGGCCTATCGGTACCCAGGTGAATGTTGAGGTGAAGAGGGATGACCTGGCGGAGCTTATTCCATTTGAGATCACCCGAGACAGGATTCCTGTAAAGAGTGTGGATGTGGCGCTGAAAATTGATGACGGGCTTGGATATGTGAAGCTTTCAAAGTTCAGCAAGACAACATATGAGGAATTTATGATGGCGGTTGCCTCATTGAGGGCTGAAGGAGTTGATACCCTTGTGTTTGACTTGAGGGACAATTCCGGCGGATATCTTGGCCAGGCGCTGCTTCTTTCAAAGGAGTTCCTTAAGCGCGGGGAGAAAATTGTGTATATGGAGGGAAGGAACAGGGAGAGGGAG
>CALCHD010000114.1 GCA_937901105.1 uncultured Bacteroidales bacterium
AATTGTTGATTTTCCCGACAGGATTTTAATCCCACAAAGATAAACCTTTTTGGCCATTTGCAGCAAAATATATCTTGCCGCACCCTCAAATAGACTGCAGCGGAGAATATTTATTTGGCGCAATGTACACCGTCCACATACATGCAGATGCCCGGGTTCAAACCCGCCGCAAGCTTTTTCCAGTCTATTTCAAAGTAATGGATAGGGAAAAGGTTATTTGGATTGATCAGGTTTGCCGCCTCAACAAACTTTTCATCCGAAAGGGTGTATGGAAGATTCTTTGGAAGGAATGCAATATCTGCACCTTTGGCAAGTTTCATATCGGGAATAAATTCCGTATCACCGGCAAAGTATACCTTGAATCCTCCAAAATTCAAGATGTACCCGTTACCCTCACCTTTAATGTGGAAAGGGTGGCCGTTATCTCTTTTCTGCTCTATATTGTAAGCTGGTGTAGCCTCTATTTCCACACCTCTGGCCTTTATCTTGTCTCCATTCTGCATTACCGCTATGCTGCAGTGCTGCAGGCATGCAATGCTTTTCTTCATATTCTCCAGATTGGTTGAAGGATCTACATTCAAAGGGTTGTTGTCTACATCCAGCTTCATTCTGGTAAGGTCATTCTCCAGACATACACCAACAGCTTTGCTCACAATAAACTTCGTATTTGGAGTAGCTATTTTCTGGATTGCAGTACAGTCATAATGGTCTGTATGGGCATGTGTAAGGAGAATGAGATCTGCCTTTTTCATCCCCGTAAAGTCATAAGCGTCGTTGTACGGATCTATGTAAATATGCATTCCCTCCCAATCAACATGAACAGAGCCGTGGCCAAGGTGTGCAATATTAAGCAGACCTACTGGCGTGTAGAATGTGTTGTAACGAATTGTTCCCATAGTGTACAGTGTATATAGTTTGATGCAATATACAAAAATTTCACGGGATAAGGAAGGTCTGGCAGCAAAAAAGAATAGCCCCGGATTTCTCCGGAGCTATTGGAGCGGAAAACGAGGCTCGAACTCGCGACCCCAACCTTGGCAAGGTTGTGCTCTA
>CALCHD010000115.1 GCA_937901105.1 uncultured Bacteroidales bacterium
CCTGGTAAGTGTAGACTGGGATGGAGAGGTTTACGGTACCGGTGTGAAGGCTGGCGCCCACCTCTCCGTATTTGATGAAGTTCCATGCATCGGTTGAAGGGGCTTTGATTTCTTCTCCCACATTGAGATTGCGTTGGGAGTAGGAAGGGAAAGTAAGGAAGAGGGCTGTGATGGCAAGCAGTGTTGCCCTGAAGTGGAATTGTTTGAGAAGTGTGTGTTGCATACGCGCTTAGGTTTAAAGGATTAATAAATCTAGTGATATGCTACGTCTCAAGTTTTGGGGCTTGAGGGATAGAACTTTATGGACCTAGTAGGTAGGCTGCTATAAAGATACGGAAAATTTGGGAAGAAAAAGAAGAATGTGATGATTTTTAAACAATATGTAAATTTCGCCAAGAGATTAAGCACACAAACGTGGCTTACAGGCAGTATATAAACGATTGGCGTCCTTAACCTTCAGTGACACCTGAGGGTTAAGGACGCTAATATGCTTTACTGATACCTGGAGAGGCGGTTGATGAGCTTAACCTCTTGCCAAAAAGAATACCCTTACCAAAAAAGAATCCTCCTCTCACAAACAGAACCTCTCCCTGAAATCTCCAATAACCTCCATCATCCTCTTTCCGGCAGTATGGTAGATATGGTGTGCAGAGGTGCGGTAAATCTCCTCACGGCGCTGCATGAGGGAATCTATTGATGCGGAAATCTCGTCCTCAGATTTGCCGGTCAGAAGAGGCCTGCGTGAGTTGTTCTTTACCAGTCGCTTGAGCAGTGTCTCTTTAGGGCACTCTAGGTACACGCATGTGGTATGCTCACGCACTACAGCTGCGCTTGGCCCGGATGTTACTGTACCGCCGCCAAGGGCCAGCACCAGATTATATGGATTTTTGGAATTCAGATAGTTGTACTCCTCAATAATCTCATTGAGGCAGTTACACTCCTCATTACGGAACCACTCCTCTCCCCTTTTTTCAAAGATGGTTGGGACCTTCATTGCCCACTTGTCCTCTATATAGTCATCCAGATCAATGAACCTGCAGCCGCACGCCTGTGCAAGTCCCCTTCCCAGAGTACTTTTTCCACATCCCATGAAGCCACATAATGTAATGATCATTTTAATCCCGATAGCATCAAAGAAGATGTATATGAAAATAAGGACGACACAGTCTCCATTTTGTTTACTGCTCATGCAGGATGCGGCTCCCGGCCTTCCGTATTACACGGCCTCCGCCGGGCATCTGCAGATGCCTAGTTTCGTCATTGCTTACGCAATAACTCGTAACCGTCGAATGAGGTCCTCATTTTTCATATACATCTTCTTTTATATTATTAACTTTAGAACAATGTAGGCTCATCAAATTCCACTGTGCTGCCCGGTGCAAACCCTTCTCCAGCAGGAGCATCTGATGCAGATGCATCAGCCCCTTCGGAAGAACTGTCGGGAAGATTTTCATCTTCCGGCTCCTCTTTCTGCAGCGGCTCAATGAATTTCACACTCTCCACCTCAAATGCGGTTGCCCTCTTTCCTTTTGCCCTGAAGCCTTTCTTGCCAATGAACTCCTCAACGTCAATTGCCTCATTCTCCCTCTTGGCATGCTTGCCGCCATAGGTGATGAGTGCCTGCGGATGCAAATCCTCCGAAAGTTCCACAAAGCGTGATCCTGGGGCATCCGAGATGAACAGCTGCGGCACGTTGTCTGAAGGTTCAAAAGAGAACCTCTTTATATAGTGGAATCCGGTTTCGCCGTCTACGTAGATTGCACTGAAGGTCTTCTCCTGATCGAATTTCTCCACCCTCAACAGCTCACCCTGGTAGCGGTTGCTCAAATCAAAGTTGGTGGTATAGTATGTACCGTCTGCACATACAACCAGAATGCGGTCGCCAGGCTGGAACTCGCCAAGGAGCCTTCCCCTTGAGTCTTCGTTCAGGCGGTTGATATCCTCGTCAAACCAGATTGGCTTGCCTCCCATGGTAGCAATTCCCTTGGTCTTCAGCTGAACCTTATGGAGCGGGTTCCTTGAGAGGATATTACCCATTGAGGCCCTGCCTTTTACTGCAAGTTCTGCAAAGTTGTACTCAAAAATCAGTTTCTTGAGTTTAGGACGCGGCTTGAGGAAAATCTTGAGGATTTCAGCCTCGCCGTTAGGGTTGGCCGAGAACCATACAAGGGTTGAATCGGGCTTGCCCTGGGTTACATCATACCATTTGTCCCTGGTAACTCCTGTCACTGCAAATCTCTTGGCATATACAATTCCTGTCTTGCCGTCTGCAGAGTATTTTCCGTCCTTGTATGCCACGTTGTATATTGTGCGGGTATCGTTCTTGAGGAACACTGCCGCATGAAGAATATCCTTTCCTACAAAGGCTTTGCTCTGTACTTTGGTAACTATGTATTTTCCGTTCTTGAGGAATACAATTATATCGTCAATATCCGAGCATTCGCACACATACTCGGCGTTCTCGTCTTTCTTGAGGTCAGTACCTATAAAGCCCTCCTCCCTGTTCACATACAGTTTGGCATTGGCTACTGCAACCTTAACCGCCTCAATGGTCTCAAAGTTGCTTATCTCAGTCAGGCGAGGGTATTTCTCGCCGTATTTCTTCTTGAGTTTCTTGAAGTAGTCAATTGCGTAGGCTACAAGATTTGCTAGGTGGTTCTTCACAACCTTCATCTCAGCCTCAAGCTTGGCAATCTTCTCGTCTACAACTTTCACATCAAACTTGGAGATCTTGCGTACCGGTTTCTCCACAAGTTTCAGGATATCATCCATGATGATTGGGCGCAAAACAAGATTCTGGAACTCCAGTATCTTCTTGTGCACATCACCAAGCTGTTCCTCCCATGTGCGGGCCTCCTGCTCCAGGATGCGGTATACCTTGTTCTCAAAGAAGATCTTCTCCAATGAGAAGTAGTGCCACTCGTTCTCCAGTTCTGCAAGACGGATCTCAAGTTCCCTCTTCAGCAGTTCTTTTGTGTAGTCTGCACTGTAGCGGAGAATCTCATCCACACCAATGAAGTGGGGATGCTTGTCCATAATCACACAAGCATTAGGTGAGATTGAAACCTCACAGTCTGTGAAGGCGTACAGTGCGTCAATTGTCTTGTCGGGAGAAATATCATTGTGCAGGTGAATGATGATCTCTGCGTTTGCAGCAGTGTTGTCATCTACCTTCTTTATCTTTATCTTTCCCTTATCGTTTGCCTTGAGGATGCTCTCAATGAGGATTGAGGTACTCTTTCCAAAAGGAAGTTCATTGATAACAAGGGTCTTTTTGTCCAGCTTGGTGATCTTGGCCCTTACTTTCACCGCTCCGCCACGGAGGCCGCGGTTATATTTTGAGCAGTCTATGAGTCCTCCGGTAGGGAAATCCGGGTAGAGTTCAAACTCCTCCCCTTTATAGTGTGCTATTGCAGCGTCAATTACCTCATTGAAGTTGTGGGGAAGAATTTTTGAGGCAAGACCTACGGCAATACCCTCAACACCCTGAACTAGGAGCAAAGGGAACTTTACCGGAAGGTTTACCGGCTCCTGGTTCCTGCCGTCGTATGAGTTCATCCACTCTGTAGTCTTTGGATTGAACACCACCTCTTTGGCAAACTCACTCAAGCGGGCCTCAATGTAACGGGGAGCAGCAGCGCTGTCTCCGGTAAGGATATTACCCCAGTTACCCTGGCAATCCACAAGCAGGTCTTTCTGGCCCAGCTGCACAAGGGCATCGCCAATAGAAGCGTCACCGTGAGGGTGATACTGCATTGTCTGTCCAATGATGTTGGCCACCTTGTTGTATCTGCCATCATCAATATTCTTCATGGCATGCATGATACGCCTCTGTACAGGCTTGAATCCGTCTGTAATGTGAGGTACAGCACGCTCCAGAATTACGTACGAAGCATAATCAAGGAACCAGTCCCTGTACATTCCGGTAAGCTTGTACTTGTTCTCACCATCCTGTATAAGTTTCTCATATTTTCCCGAGCTTTCCGCTGTCCCCTCCACAATCTCGTCCATCTCCTCCTGGGCACCTGTTATCTCTTCGTCTTGCATACCGTTATCTGTTTAAATGAAATCTTCCCTGTTTCTTATATCCTTGATCCTCAACTGGAGGTTGGCAATTCCCCTGTAGTAGTTCTCTGCAATGGAGTAGCAAATATCTACCGGATTGCCTCCCTGCATATGGCTGAAGTGCTCGCTCTTGTTGAAAGCAATTGCAGAGATGTACCTGTACGGCTCGTCCTCCTGGATAAGTTCCAGCTTAAGGTGTCCGTTATCGCTACCCACTACCCTTCCGTTTCCGTTGTCGTACACATTCTCGGTAACAAATACCGGCGAGCTGTTGCCCGGGCCGAACGGCTGGAACTGCTTCAGAATCCTGAAGAATTTAGGGGTAATCTGCTTGAAATCAAGGAATGAGTCAATATTTACAATTGGAGTAAGTATCTCCTTGGTTATCTTCTGTGCCACAAACGCCTCAAATCTCTGCGAAAACTCCTCAAGATTCTCCTCCTTAAGGGTCATGCCGGCAGCATACATATGTCCGCCAAAGTTCTCCAAAAGATCTGAACAGCTCTCAATTGCCTCATAAAGGTCAAAGCCCGGAATACTCCTGGCAGAACCTGTAACAAAGCCGTTGGAGTTGGTAAGGACGATTGTAGGCTTGTAATATGCCTCAACAAGACGGCTCGCCACAATACCCACAACACCCTTGTGCCACTGCGGGTTATATACGATTGTCGCATTCACACTGCTGAGACAGTTGCCCGAACGCACCATTTCCAGAGCTTCCTGCGTGATGCGACGGTCAATATTCTTTCTTTCGTTGTTATGTTCGTTGATTTCAGTACCGATGCGCACGGCCTCCGCTGCATTTGAAGCAGTCAGAAGTTCAACTGCAATGCGTCCCGACTCCATACGTCCGGCAGCATTGATTCGCGGACCGATCTTGAAGACGATATCGTCGATTGTAAGATGGCCCGGCTCCAATCCCGAAAGC